>SUTR01000013.1:0-2637 GCA_015062825.1 Methanosphaera stadtmanae | reverse complement strand
AACAACAAGAACAACAACAACAGCCAGTTGATCAAAACGTAGCAGATTCACAAAATAATAATGATGCAAACACAGAAGCAACAGCCCAACAAAGTGCTACAACTTCAAATAGTCAACCTCAAACAGCATCAAGTGATTCTGAACATGTAGAAGGATCAAATGGTAACAATGGAGATAATCAAGGACAAAACAATCCTCAAAGTACAGTCACAGTAAATGATAACCCAAATAACAATGAGGGAACAAACGACAATAGTGGATCCAACAACAACCAAAATGGTAACAGCCAGAATAATAATAACAATAACCCATCAACTACCAATAACAATGCCGTTGAACCTGATTACTCCCAGAATGAAGGAAATAATGCCCAATTAGACGATGATGGAGAAGTACTTGATTCAGGTATAGATGCATCAGTAATCAGTTCATCAGAAGTATTTTCCAAACTTGAATCATTTGTAAAAACAAGATGGCTTCAATCAGAACCTGTTCATTTAGATAATGCACAGGAATACACTAGTGATAGTGGAGAAAGATATTACAGATATGATATTGTAAGAGATTCAGATAATACTGTTGTTGGACAGGCATCATTTAACCGTAGAACAGGAAAAGTTCTAATGATGGACAATAGTGGACCTTCCAATTAAATCCACTATTATTATTTTTTTGATAGATAGTAGCTTATAATGCTTTTATAAGGTCTATGAACTAAAATTATTAAAGAATGTTATAACTATAAAAAATGAGATGTAATTCTCAATCAAATTATTCTTTTTTAACAATATTATTTTATTTAATTTAATTCAAATTTTAATAATAAAAAAAGATGAAATAACAGTAAACTATAAAAAGGATAAGAAATATATACTAATATAGTATTTGTAAATGGGCCTGTAGCCTAGACTGGATAGGGCGTTGGACTTCTAATCCAAAGGCCGGGGGTTCAAATCCCCCCAGGTCCGCTATTATACTATTAAACTATTTTTATAAAGAATTTATTAATTATTAAATTATTACATGTTAATATAAGGGTTTGTAGCCTAGACTGGATAGGGCATCAGACTCCTAATCTGAAGACCGGGGGTTCAAATCCCCCCAAATCCGTATATAACTATAAAAAAGAAAAAAAAACTATTTTTATAAAAAGAATTTATCTGAATTATAACAAAAATTAATCTAAAATAAGTAATAAAATTAAGTAAAAAGGTTAGTAATTAGTTTTTATCAACTAATTAAATATATTTATTCTATGTTTCTTCCAAAAATATGTCCTATTAATGTAAATACTATAAATCCAAATATTACATATAATAAAATAGGTACAAAGTCTATTGCTATTTCCATATTATCCTCTCTTTGTTTCAATTAATTCCTTTTAAAATAGGTTTAACCTACTTTGCCATTATATTTATATTTAATTTGCATATTATTTATAATTATTTAAAATTAGGGAGTTACTTATGAATACTTAACTTGACCATACCTTCCCCCACATCCAGGTATAACCTCAAGTGAATTGTTTCTATAGGAGTCTATGATTTTTGCAAGCATTAAGTCTACTTCTTTGATTTTTTCAATTGGAACATCAAGAAGTACTGCTATCTCACTTCCAAATAATTCTATCAGATTATCATATCTTGTCTGAACATACTTTGTAGTTATTCCTTTTGAATGTGTAACTGATAATAATTCAGCAAGTGGTAAAATATACTGATATGGTGGACGTTTACTTTGACCTTCCCCATCATAATCTGCAAGTTCATCTATTCTAGACTTGACACCTTTTTTAATACGTCCCCCACAACTACATTTCATATTTTTATCTAATGCATCATTAATGTCATATTGCCTGTAGCATTTGATGCATCCTGTTTCATGATATTTTCCCATTTTGGGATCATATCCATAGTTTGCAATGATATTATTGTTTTTAATTGAATCTCTGAGTGCATCAAAGGACAGTTCATCTATTTGCATCCGATTAAATTCCCGGCCTATTCTATGTGGCCATGGTGAATGTGAATCAGAATTTGTTAGAAAAGTATATTCATGTAACTGAGATAATCTGTCGGCCAATTGTGAATCTGCAGATAATCCTAATTCTACAAAATCTACCTTTTGTTTATAACAGTCCATGATAGAATCATATTCTTTAAACATTCCAGTCCATGGTGTGAATATATGTGCTGGTCCTATCATGCAATTATAATCACGTGCTATTTTTATTATTTCATGAGCTTTCATGCGTATTTTTGGCCTGCCGTCAGCGTCGATATTTTTTGTTACAAATTCATCCCTCATATTATAGGCCACATCTATGGAAGGCATGATAATCAAATGATGAATCCTGTCAGAATCTTCAACTTCTGTTGTTATAACAAACTTAGTATTGTATTCATCATCAGATAAACTGTAGATTCCTGTATGTTTATCCTCTTTTAATGATTCTTCCAATTCTTCCAACCATTTTGAATGCAATGCATCACCAGTTGCTATGACATCCAATCCCTTTTTTTGTGATTCTTCAGCAATTACGGAAGGAATCATGTTTTTAGATGTTGCCATGGAATATTTAGAATGTATATGTAAATCTGCATTGATTATCATAATTACCACTTTAAATACTATATA
>SUTR01000115.1 GCA_015062825.1 Methanosphaera stadtmanae | reverse complement strand
TACCAGTAACGCAGTTTCAAGGGAGAATAACCCATACAACAGGATTAAAAGTATCCGTTAGATAGATACAATACTAAACACACTCAAAACAAAGTTTCAAGTGAGAACAAATTGAAGACAATTGCTTGTCGCACAAAAAGAAAAAAAGGTGGGATTTTAGTTTATGGTTATGTTTTGTTCATATGTTTGTGTATCATTACCAACGGTAAATTCTACCTTAAGCTCATGACCTCCAAGTAGGCTTTCAATGATTTCAAAGAGTATAGTTGATAAATCATCATCTACTGTTGCATTGAAGACCACATTACCATCAAGGTATACGACCAGGTGTCCATTAGTGAAGTTCTGGCCAAATATATCATTTAATGATTGAATTGTAAAGTATCTTCCTTCAAAGACTATCTTATCATTAACTGATACTTTGTATGTTTTCTGAATGGTATTTGAAGATTTAAGCTTATTTGATGTAGTGACCTTTTTAATAGCATTGTATGTGTTTGATGGCTTTTTATACTCTGATGGTATTGTTAGTATAATATTTTCCACTTCACCACTTACTGGATTTATCACATTTACAGTGTGTTGTCCTCCAGGTAGGTATAACTGGAATAATGCTACTCCATTTTCATCAGTTGTTTGAGTGTATTCAAGTCCATTTGCTATAACAGATACATTAGCATTTGTTAGTGGATTCCCTTCTTCATCAAAGTAGGTTACCTGTACAATATTCTGGTAATCTTTTATATCCATATATGAATTATCTGGTATGGTGTACACTTTTATGCTGGCAATTTCATTATCAGAATAAAGATCACCATATTTACCATTGGATCCAATAAATGATGAGTTATTGGTATAATGTTGTCTTGAACCTTTAGAGACAGGTATAGCTGCACCAGCACTAATTTCAACTATGAATGTATCGTTTTCATCTACTCCTACAAATTTATCTAATTTTATAGTTTCAAATCCCATATACTTTGATACTCCACTTTGAGTATATGCTGATTCATTATTTACATAGACTTCAATTTTGTAGTTTACTCCACTTTCATTAAAGTATGTTCCTACAGCGGATATCAAATCTTTTCCTACACTTACATATCTATTTGCATAACTGACGTTTTGTTTATAAAGATCATAGTCTATGTTTGATATGATATCATACTGATAGTTTTTCTCATAGTCATGCTTGTCATCAATAATAAATGCCACTGGAAGTTTTGATGTTCCAAATGCAGTATCATAATATGATACATAGTAGTATCCATTATCTGCCCAATCGTCACCCCAACTGTTTTTGATTATCCATGCACCATCACCTGGTGGTGTCGTGACAAAGTTTGTTCTTGAGTATGAGTCATCCCATCCGACTAGAGTTACTGAATGATCTGTTCCAATACCAAATGTTTCATTATAATAGTATGATGCATTTGTATCTTCATTGAAACCTTCATCTTTTGATGCTCCATGTACACTTACACCAACTGCTCCATATTTGACTAAAGCTTCCTTGAATTTCTGGTTATCCGTTATGTTTTGACGTGGCATCATAAATACTACATTATGAACATGGTATTTTGTTCCATTATCATATATTGGACTTATCTTTCCAAGTTCATCATATGTATTATCATCAGATGTTGTAACACCCAGCCAGCTTAGCATGTATGATGTACCAACTGTCCTATAGGAACCTTCTTGAGTATTTTGCATACCGAAGATGTAATACATCAATCCAGAATCCTGAATATTTGATTCAGATATATCAAGCACTGCTGTTTTATTTGATGCTTTCAGATATGCTGATTCAAGTGCACCTGTCACACCAAATGCCCAACAAGAACCCATATCTCCCTGATTTTTTACAGGAGTTACAAGGCCATAATCTCTTAGGTCAAATGAAGTTGCATTAACAAGTGATTCATCAAGTGTTATTGGATTATATTTGATTGAACTTCCATTTGATTGATATACATAAACATAATCAGTATCATTGAACTTGTTTTCTTTAAGGAATGTATTGTTCTGAAGTTCAGTGTCTTCTCCATCAAACATTGAAGATATGTTACCTGCAAAGTATGAGTTAGAAATTGTATATTCTGCATCATAAAGATAAATATCACTACCTTCTAAAGCATCATTACCTTTAAATGTTGATTTTTCAATTGTTAACTCTCCGTTATCAAAATAGATTGCTCCACCCTGATTGAAATCCTCAATTTCCTCATTAGCACAATTATCAGTAAATGTAGAATTTATTACAGTCAAATCAGTATTTGAAGTATAAACTCCTCCACCATTTATGATAGCATAGTTATTGGTCAATGTAGAATTAACTATCATTAATGATCCACCTAACTGTAGGATTGCTCCACCAAAAAGAGATTCACAATCCTCAAATGTAGAATTCCGTATTAATACGTTTCCTTCTTTAAGGCCTGACATACCATTTACATCAGCAAATAATGCACCTGCATTCTTAATGGAAGTTATATTAATAAATTTACAATTCTCAATTATAACAGCATCATTAAAATCCTTAATTCCTATAGCACCAGCAGTCTCATTAGCATTTAAGTTCATAAAAGTACAATTAGATACTAGAAGTGTGCTGTTGGAGCCATAAATAGCAGTTGAATATTTGGATTTCATATCAGCAAATGTGGTGTTGGCTATGACTGCCCCAGAATCTGAGATATATATAGAACCCCATGTTTGCATTTGAGTTATGTTGAAGGTTGCATTTGATATTATTATTTCACTTCCGGATGCTGCTTGTATTGCAGAACCCCATTCATCCTTAAGATTTATAAATGAATCATAACTACTGTTATAAAAACTTCCAAGTGCTAAAACAGCTTTAGATTCTGCTAAGTCATTGTTTTGGAAACTCACGTGGGTTGTTGTTAAATTTGAGCTTTGAAGCTGAATTGCACGACCAGCAGTATTTCTAATATTTAAATTATTAATTACAATGCTGGAGTTATATGCAGTAAACAAGCGTGATAAACTATTAAGGTTAATAGTATGGTTATTTCCTTCAATGAATACATCTGAATTATTTATTACAATACCTTCATCCACATAACCTGAATCAGGTCCAACTATCAATTCATAATCACGATTTAAGCTGAGATTACCCTTACTGTTGACTATCTCGTTTCTAAAATCAGTTAACGTGCCGGGTTTAGTGTTGGTATTTGTTGTAGTTGAAGTATCAGCATCACTAATGTCAGAATCATCAACACTAATATCATCTGCTTGAGTGGAATTGTCTTGAGCACAAACTATGGATGTTGACAATAAGCATACGAATATAAAACTTATAAACACTAGAATTATTCTTCGATTCAACGTTTTTCACCTCCATTTATTTATATATAATTCTATGTTTTAGAAGATATTTATCTTTTTTTAAATATTTGAAGAAGAATTGTAACGTGTTTAAATAAATATTTAAAAAAAAAACGATTATTTTTACAATATGTGTGATGTTGTTTTTTTTTAATGCGATAAAACGATGAGAGTTTTGACCAAAATTATTTATGGTCTTAAATTTTAATTTTAATTCTTTTTTGTTTTTAATGTTTTAAATTATTG
>SUTR01000012.1:8760-53961 GCA_015062825.1 Methanosphaera stadtmanae | reverse complement strand
GTTATATCAAAAATCATATCACTGTGGATTCACAATATATGTTAATAAGACACCACAATGCTACAAAAGGACCAAAAATACGATACAAACTTTGTAATAAGTGCAATACGAGCAATACGAGCAATACGATGTTATAAACCAACATACATATTAGTAGACAAAGCATATGATACTGAAATTATTAAACAAAGAATAACTGAAGAAACAACTGCATTACTCCAGATACTTGTAAAAACAAGACAAAAATAAAGGTACATATAGAAGCAAGTGTAGAGCAATTATTCAGATCTCAAATATACAGATTCAATAAACCAAGTTGAAGGAGTAAATAGTGTTGAAAAAAAGAAAATTTAGTGGAATAAACAGCAGTAGAAGTACTAATTTACAAATAAAAGAAACATAAACTAAAAAAATATATCTTATAATATTTTACAGATCTATTCAAATTGTACAATAAATAGGGATTTCTACAGGAGTCGAAAAAAAAACAATTAAAAGTAATACTTTTATCAAAACATTTATATATTACTTTAAATAAAATTATTAACTATACCATAAGTAATATTTTATTATATATAATTAATATTTTATTATTTTTTGGTGTGTAGATAGTTATTATGTATAAGAGTATTGTTGTTCGTATTTATCCTGATGAGATTCAGGAGAGTTTTTTTATTAATCAGTTTGGTTGTTGCCGTTTTGTTTTTAACACTTTTCTGGATGCTAAAAAGACTGTATACTCAGATAGTGGAAAGTATTTGTCTTTTTATGATTGTTCGGCTATGTTGACTGAGTTGAAGAAGTCTAAGGATTGGTTAAAACGAGTTGATTCACAAGCTTTGATTGAATCGTTGAAAAATTTAGAAAATGCTTTTGACCGATTTTTTAAACACCTTAGCAAGTATCCACGCTATAAAAGTAAGTATAATCCAGTACAATCTTATAAAACCAATAATATCAATAACAACATCAGAATTATGGATAAATGGATTCGTCTTCCTAAGGTGGGTTGGATTCGATTTCGTACACATCAAAAGATATCCGGCAAAATACAATCTGTCACTGTTAAACGAAAAGCATCAGGGAAATATTTTGTTTCTATTTTATGTAAAGATGTCACAAGGCATGTTTTTAAGAGTAATGATCGCAGTTGTGGTATAGATTTGGGAATATCACGTTTTGTCACAATAAACACGGGCGAAATAATACCTTTCCCACAACAAAACAAGATCATACAATTAGACAAGAAAATACGAAGATTTCAAAGAAAACTATCCAAAAAAGAAATTGGCAGCAAAAACTACAATAAAATCAAAAAGAAGATAACCCTAGCATATGAAAAAAGACATAACATACTAGACTATCATTTCTATAAGATAGCACAACGATTAACAGAAAAATATCACGTAATCTCTATGGAAACACTAAACATCAAAGGCATGCTAAAAAACAGCAGACTATCACGAAGTATACAAGAAAAATCCTGGCACATGTTCACCAGAATACTAGAACAAAAAGCATACAAACACGGACGAAAACTAATACACATAGACCAATGGTACCCCTCCAGCAAAACATGCAACAACTGCCAATACCACAAAGAAGACCTAACACTAAACAACCGAACATGGACATGCCCCCAATGTGGTAACAGACATGATAGAGACATTAATGCTGCCAAAAATATACATAAGGAAGGATTAAAAATAATTAATCAAATACAATATTGATTACTATATTATTTATATGAACCGAGGGTTTCCCGGGGATCGCCTGTACCACTTACTATGCTGCGTTGGCGGCAATTAGGCAGGAATCAAATGACAAATACAATTACTCAATATGAGTGAGAATTGTATATTGATGAAGAAAGGATAATATTGAAATAGAATATTTCCCTCTGTAAAAAATTATATTTGAGTTATTACTCATACTTCACTCAAAGCAAGGTTTTCTACAGAGCCCATATAATATTAAAGATACCAAAAAGTATATATAGTATAAAAATCATAATGTTATATAGTCTTTAGATAAGACATTAGGGCAATCTGGGCCGATGGTCTAGAGGTATGATACCTCCTTGACGTGGAGGGGATCGCGAGTTCGAATCTCGTTCGGCCCATATATAAGCCGCAGTAGTTCAGTGGGAGAACGCCAGACTGAAGATCTGGATGTCGCTGGTTCAAGTCCGGCCTGCGGCACTTATTTTTTAGAAGATTAGTAATACTTTTTATTAAATAATTATTAACAAATAATTGTAAAAATAAGACAAAAAACAAATAAAATAAAAAAAATATTATGAATTTAATTTACTTAATAAAAAGTGGACAACAGCTTCACCTATTAAACCACCTAACCCTGTAAATAATCCACAGAATATTATAGAAGCAATAAGAACGCCAATGCCCATATTTAAGTATAAGGTAGATAATCCAATTATAATTCCAATAACAGATGTTAATTTAAAAGCTTGTTTATATGATATTTTTGGAATGATAAATGTTGCAAGAATACCTGAAAGCAAAAGGGATGCAACAATTACCAACGTTATATTATTAGCATGAGGAGTTATATAAGCAATAACATCTGCAGGATTAAGTGAACGAATAGCAGATAAATCAATAGTTAATTGAAGACCTACAAATGCAAAAAAGAAGAAATCAACCAATCCCATAACAATAGAAATTACTTTAACAAAAAATGGAATTCTTGTAACATTATTTGATGTTTGAATAATGATTGCATTGCCTCTTTCCTGAATGTCACTGACAGATTTATTATACTTATTAACACTATCTGCATCATATTGTAAAAGAAAACTTGAAGAACCACAGAATAAACAAGTTCCAGTTTCTCTAGGATTAACAGAATGACAGGAAGCACAAATCTTATTGGAAGATACTTTGGGAATCTCAATATCATTAATAATATAATTTAAATCATTACTGTCTCCTGCAAATTCCAAAGTATTGCCACAGTTTTGACATTTGTCAAAATTTAATGGCACATTAACATCGACCTTTACAAATTTTTTACAATTACGACAAACTATAAAACTCATATTATCATCATTAAATTAAAAAAATTTCACTATATTTTTTTTATACTAAATACATATTATATTATTTTGTTATTTATAATGCTTTTGCTAGTAAATAAGTACGTTTAGCATCTACTATTTCAACATCCATAAAAGTACCTATTTCAGCCTCATCTATGATTATGTTCTTATAACTATTGGTATAACCCACATAACCTCCACGACTACCTTCAGATAATATTAATACCTTTTGATGGGTACCAACATATTTTAAATTGTTTTCCAGCATTACCTCGGTTTTAACTTTATTAAGTCTATGGGATCTGTCCTTCATAACCTTGTGATCAATTTCATCCAAACTACTTGAGATTGCACCAGGCCTATGCATATACTTAGATATATGTATTATGTCAGGTTTAATATCTTTTAATAATTTTATTGTTTCCTGAAAATCCTCTTCAGTTTCAGTAGGATAACCTACAATTATATCAGTAGCAATGGATAATTCTGGTACTTCAGATTTAAAATAATCAAGTAATTCCAAGAATAAATTCAATTCATGAAGACGATTCATTTCTTTAAGAACCTTATCACTACCTGATTGTATTGGAAGATGTAAAAATTTATATATTTTTTCATTATTCTTAAATACGCGAACTATGTCCTTAAATTCATTTTTAAGACTTCTAGGATTCATCATACCTACACGAATACGAAAATCTCCTGGAATATCAGATAATTGTTGAAGCAAATCTGCAAATGATTCTCCACTATCCATTCCAAAACATGCAGTATCCTGTGCTGTAACTTGCAATTCTTTACACCCATGATTTATTGCATCTTCAGCTTCCTTTACAATTGCACTGATAGGATAACTTACAAGGGAACCTCTTGCAATTCTAGTACAACAAAAGGTACATCCACCATTACATCCTTCACATATTTGGAGAATATGTATCAAAGAATCATCATATTTGTTAAGTCCTGCCTTAATGATGGCAGTTTTACCTGTTTCTCTTACTATTTCACCGTTTGCCGTTCGATAAACAACATCTGCCACCTTATCCAGTTTATGAGGACCTATCCATGATGCTGTTTTAGAAAATTTACTTAGGCGTATAGGATCAACTTCAACCATACAACCGGCTATGATTAATTTTTTGTCAGGAAATTTAGTTTCAATTTCATGAATTTTTGTAATCATTTTCTGTTCTGTAGGACGTTTAACATAACATGTATTCAATATGATTACATCAGCATCCTCCATATTATCTACAATCGTATTATCTTCTTCAAGAATGCTTTTCATTATTGCAGTATCTGCCTGATTGAATGTACATCCATATGTTTGTAAATTTATTTTCATTTTATCACAATTAATTATAATCATGTTCTTTAATTGTTGTTTTAACAACATATTCTGACAAATCATATTTTATTGTAGATTTATCCTTCGGAGATAATAGCTTAGCATATACACGTTTTATTACTTTAGCATAAGCATAACCCTTTTTCATACTTCTCTCCAATGTCTTAAAACCATAAATTTGGAATTTTAATCCATTTACTTCACCAATATCACCTATTGTAAAGATGAAATCCCTTTCAATCTCAATCTTGTGTGATAGTACTTGTCCATGATTGTCAATAGATAATCCTATTCTTGCAAGTGTATCTAAGGATTTTGCCCATATTGTTTGAATTTCTATTACTGGACATTCATATACACGTATACTTTCATTATTTTCTATTGAAGTTACTTCTACTTCCTTGTTATCTATGTATAATATTGTTCCAACTTCCAAATATTCATCTGAGAATAGTTTTACATTGGTCTTCCATGAAGTTTCAAATTCACTTATTACTACCCTTACTGCTATTTCAGATGCTTCTTCATATACTTCACGATAAACATGATTGCATGATGTGCATTGAACTGTTAATTCTTTTACCTTCTTTCCTTTACTTTTTAATATTTCATATTCTTCATTACCACATGTTGGACAAGTCATTGTTCTTCCTCCTTTTTATTTTTCAGGTAATGTGGAACTAATCCACCATCTTCTAAAATATCTAACATGGTTTCATCAAAAGCCTTGATCTTATATTCATTATTTGATGTTAGATTTACTATTATCCCCTCTTCTACATTTATTTCCAGAATATCTTCTTCATCAGCATCTATGTCTGCTGTGATTACAGGCAGTCCTATGTTTATTGCATTTCTATAAAAAATTCTTGCAAATGATTTGGCTATTACAACAGATACACCTGCCTGTTTTATTGCAACTGGTGCCTGTTCACGACTTGAACCACAACCAAAATTCCAACCTGCAACAATAATATCTCCCTTATTTACCTTTGTAGAAAATTCCGGATCTTCTGCTTCCATTACATGTGCAGCTAAATCATTGGGATCAAACGTCCTTAAGTATCTACCTGCTATAATTACGTCCGTATCTATACAATCCCTAAATTTCCATACTTTCCCCTTCATTTTTTGCATAAAAAATTACTCCTACTTAATTATTTTTGAACCATGATTTTTCCCATTTGTAACAATTATTGTACTGTTTTCTCCAAACATATCCTCTAAGTCCCTTTTATGATATTTAATATTACTATCAGTTATTCCAAAACAAGTTGGTCCAAATGAACTCATTCCTGCTGTTTCTATACCATTTTCTTTCATATAATCTATAATATCATGTATGATAGGATATTGTAAATTTTTTTCAATCTTTTTAAATCCTAATTCTTGTATTTTATTTATTGCATCACTAAAACTTTGTAAGTCTTCTTCAATTACTGCCGGCATTAATTTCATCAATGTCAGATAACTGATTTTTTCAACATCTTTTATATTAATCGGAGTATATGACTGAAAAATGTCTTTTTCTTTTTTACCATATGCTCCACCTGAAATATTTGGTATTACAAGTATTATGTTCCATTTTTCAGGAAAATCATATCTTGCAAGTACAGGTGGTGGTGAAACAGTAGAATATGAAGATGGTAAAAACTCCTTTTTTATATCTTTTTTGTGTCCACCATCAACGATAAATCCACCACGATTAAATGATTCAACACCAATACCACTTGTTCCTCCACGTTGAATTATTCTTGCTAATTGATTAATATCTAGTGATGTATCATTTAATTGAGATATTAACTGACCTACCGATAATAATAGTTGAGTTCCCAGCCCTAATCCGTGATGAATAGGATATATATTATTGATTTTAAATGTATACTCTGTATCAATTGATAAGTATTCTTTCATATTATTGGTGGCTTCTAGTATTTTCTGTGAATACTCATCGTTTATCAAATCTTTTGATATGGACTCATCAAATAATATCTTAGTACTATCATCATTTTCAATACATTCTATCTCCAATGCAGGATCTTTAAGAGTAATTCCAATACCTCCATCAATCCTACCCTCTGAGCCATTTAAATCTATTAAAGATAGATGTAATCTTGCAGAAGTTTCAATTTTCAAAATAATACAACCTAAAAAAGAATATTGAGAATTTTTATATACTATGCTTATTTTTGTTTAAACTTATTAATAATGCTTTGTTTAAATATGGATTATGAAATAACAAAAAAAGTTAAGAATTAAAAAAGGAAAAATAGAGTTATATAAATTTAGACATGTAAGGTCCATCCTTATGATATCCTAATTTACGATAATAGTCCCTTACACCAATTCCACTTATGATAAGTAATTTATCCTTATTAAATTCCTCTTTTGCAATATGTTCTGCCTGACTTAACAGTTGTGCACCATAACCTTTATGTTGCCATAAATTCTTGTTTTTATTACCAATTTTTTGCATTTGACCATAGACATGCAATTCTCTAATCAAAGCACTACTGTTAGTTATTTCATTTCTGAAGACGTTTTTTGAAGGAATTCTAAGTCTTGTAAATCCAATTAATATATCATTGTCGACATCTTCAACAGACAGGAATATTTCATGACCTCCAGTTACTTCATAATCAGTTCTTAATAATTCCAGATTATTATAGTTTGCTTCTATTCCATGAGCTCTCTTATGTCCAACCTCCCTACATCTAATACATTGACATTGGATATCTTCCTCTTCCAGTCTATTATATACCAATTCTCCAAGATTTGATTTCTTTACACCTGCATTAATCAATGTTGCAGGTATATCCCTCTGTATTCTCATGGTCCTAACCCATTTTGGTAAGAACTTTTTAACCTCAACAATTAAATCAACAGCCTCCTGTGAAGAATATGGTTCATATTCACCCCTTCTCCACATTTCATAGAATTCAGAACCTTCTGTTATTAATAATGGATATATCTTAAGCATGTCAGGTGAAAATGAGGATTCATTGAATAACCTTTTAAACATGAATTTATCACTTTCGAATGTAGATAGTAATCCAGGCATCATATGCATTGCAACCTTTATACCTGAATCCCTTAACAACTGATTAGCCTCCACTACATCCTGTATGGTATGTCCTCGATCAACTCTTGAATAAATATGATTATATAATGTTTGAACACCTAATTCTACACGTGTAACACCAAATTCCAACATCCTGTTTATATCTTCAATTTTTGAAAAGTCAGGTCTTGTTTCAAAAGTTAATCCCACACATCGTACTTTACTGTGTTCATTAGTCTTCTGGATATCATGAAGATATTTAAAGTCCATAGGTGGTGTAATAGTTATTTCACGTTTATTTGGAACAAGAGTTTTAGATACCTTGTCAAAATCATTCATTGCCCTTAATGCTTGAGATACGAACCATTCCTGATAGTCAAGACATCTTGATGCAAATGTTCCACCCATTATAATCAATTCAACTTTATCAATTGTATGTCCTATATTTTTCAACTGATATAACCTGTTAAATGTCTGTACATATGGATGATAATCAAACATTCTGGCCCTTAATGCAGCAGGTTCTTCACCTGTATAACTAGGAGGAGCTACACTACTTTCAGGACAATATTTACACCTTCCATGAGGACATTTATGTGGATGACACATTATAGCAACTATTGCCACACCAGAAATAGTACGAGTAGGTTTCTTCATAAGAAGTGGTCTTAAGAATTCCATTTCATCTTCCTTAGCATATTCTAATATTTTGGAATTACTCATAAAACCTTTTGTACCATTTTGTCGACATATTCTATTTTTTAGTTTTTCCATATCCTTTTTTGTTTGAATATTTTCCGCAATAGCAGTTTCAATAATTAATCTACAAATGTCTTCCATCATAGCTACTCCTTAAAACTAGATTAATAATAACTTTTATCATTTAAAGTTTATAAGATTATAATCATTTTTAAATGCAAATACCTTAATATTAACTAAGTGTATAATATATTAGTAGAAGGTAATATATATGAAAGTTACAAATATTATTGGTAAAAAAGTACTAGACAGTAGCGCTTATGAAGTTGGAAAAATATCAGACATTGATATTGATATAAAGAACAATTGCATCAAGAAAATATATATCAGCAGCAATGAATTGACTCTTAGAAAAGTTAACTCTGAAATTACACAAGACATGGTTCGTGAAATAGGAGATTATGTTTTGTTAAATGTTGAAAAAAAAGAAATAATTAAAGAAAAAACTTCAAAAGATGTTCCTGATGTAGAAATTGTTAATCCAAAAGAATTAGAAGATGAATCTTCTAATTAATATTATCTTTTTTGTTCTTGCAATGTAAGAATTGCATTTTTAAATTCATCCTTAAATTTAAGTATTTGCTCTGTTGGTATAGAATAACTTATACGTATGTATTTATTTGCAAATAATTTACTGGTATAGTTTCCTTCACGTACAAATATATTTTTTTCCTTAAGCAAGTATTCTGCTATTTCTGTTGGTGCAAGACCTGTTCCTGAGACATCAATCACCATCATATTTGCATCTGATGGATATACTGGCAAGAATGTTCCAGGTGTTTCATCAACTGCTTCTTTGATAATTTTCTGATTTTCAAATGTAGTGTCCTTTACATCATTAATCCATTTATCTTTACTTTCCAGTCCTGCAATAGCTGCTTCCTGAGCAATACTGTTAGTACCTAAATCGTTTATTACACTTGATCTCATTTTACGTATTAATTCATGTGATGCTACTACAGCACCTATTCTTAATCCTGCCATACCAAATATTTTTGCAAAACTGTATATTGTTATTGTATGATTTGGAGCATATTTAGCTGCTATTGTATGATGTTTTGAAAAATCCCTATAGGTTACATCATGTAAAATATAGATATCATTTTCCTTTGCGATTTCTGCAATTTCTTTGATTTCATCCTCTGTATATGCTCTTCCCAATGGATTTAATGGATCAATCAATATTATTAGTTTAGTATCCATATCAATATATTCTCTAATTAGCTTTGGTGTGAGTTTATATCCACAGTCTTTATTGTATATTGGTACTTCTTTTACATGATTTCCAAATCTGTTAGCGAAATTGTTAATAATTAAATATCCAGGATCAGATGCTATGGAATTTTGTGTATGATGTAATATTGTACTTATAGCTAAATATAATCCTTCTGTTCCACTAGCGGTTATTTGAATATCCTGTTGTTCAGGGTCTAAATCCAAATCTTTTAGGATTAATTCTTTAAGTTCCGGAAATCCTTCAGGTGGAGGATACTTACAATAGTCTCGTTTTTTAGCTGCTGCTATGAGTGCATTTTCTATGTTCTTATCCTTTTGAAGGTGATTTGTATTTTGTCCCATCCATATTAAATCTTCTTTTTTATATAAATAATCAAAAAATTCATTTATTGAATTAAATCCACTTGGTATTTTTTTTTCTTTTTTCTTAAATGCCATAATATTAACCTCTTTTATGTTATTCCATCATCAACTATTTCAAATGTAATTTTTTGTCCTGATGATTTATTTTTATGTCTTTGAAGAATGGCTGTTCTTACTAAAGACCCTGTATTTTTTTCTATTTGTACAATTACTTTACTCCAATATTTAAGTACCGTTCCACCTATCGGTTCAACTATTAAATCATCCGAATCGAATGGCGAATATATTTGATTTGTAATTAAGATGGCTATATCATAATCTCTACTAAGTGTTAATAATTTTGCCATCAGTCTTCCAAGTTTTTTATTTATTTCTGAAGGATCGCCTTCTTCTACACGATATAAAGCTACTATTGAATCAATTATTAAAATGTCTATTGAGTCATCCTCAGATAATAAATCTTCTATATTCTGAATATCCAACTGTTGTTGGTCAAATGATTTAGGTTCTAATAGATAAATATTTTGTGCAATCTTATTAAAATCAGACCCTGCAATTTGTTGTATTCTCTCTAGAGATAAACCGCCTTCAGTATCCATATATATGGCTTTTGAACCATTTTTTGTGGCTTCGTAAACAATTTTTAAGGATATGTTCGTTTTACCCGAGCCTGGTGGTCCATATATTTGTGTTATGCAACCTTTTTCTATTCCTCCACCAAGAAGTTCATCTAATGATGAATTTGTAGGAATAACTGTTGCTTGTTTTAAATCTGAAAGTGTTTTCAATTTTATCTCCTCATCTATTATAAATAGATTTATCTATTTATATTTCTGTTTTTTGTTATATAAATACATTGAAGTATAATTAAAAAATTTTTAAAAAAAATAAAATAAAATTTCAAAAATATAAAAAAAATATACCGGATTATAATAATGTTCAATTAGAATTAGTATTATTGAAAGATAAATGGATAATGTTTAATATAAAAATTATTTTATTAAAAAAAATAAAAAAAGGGAGCTTATAAATTAACTACTTTGATTAGTAGTTACATTGTTGGAAGTTGATGATCCATATTCCATTACATTCCATACACTTATACCTGGTTCAGAATGGGTAAGATTGAATCTTGTTTGGTTATATCCACTTTCCAAGTATAATTTGGTAAATATGGAATTTTCCAAGTATGAATCAAATAAAACAGTAAAGTATGAACCATCATTTTGATGAATTGCCATAATAGACATGTTACTGTTTTCATTAACTATTCTTTCGGATAGTTGATTGTTTTCAACGACCAATAATTTATGTGGTTTTAATAGTTCATTACCAGTACCATCTGTTAACTCTTTTGATACACGTTCTTTATCTTCTGTTGTGAAGTTTCCAACAGTTTTGTTTAATTTAGATTGATCAAGGTATGCAAATGTCATGGATGAACCATTAGTTTCATTTCCTGTAGATTCTACACCCACTACACCATTTTCAGAACCTAAGGTAAATGCCTTACCATTTATTTGTTCAGTTACACTTTGAGATGGATAGTATGAGTAATGGACTGAAGTTTTATTTTCAAAGTTCCATGAACCGAAGTATGACCACCATGCTGCTTTTGAAAGCATATCTGAACTTAATATTAAGTTAACTGGTTTTGTCTTTTCTGGATGTGTTTTGTCAAGAACTGAATTTGCTTGTTGTTGATCTAATCCATATGTACCGGTTAGTGTAGAACTTGCTTGTGCTTTATCCATTGGTAATATTTTATTTAATATTTCTACGGATTTTGCAGTATCATTAGTATATAAATCTAATGTATTTGATGCATCTTCTCCACTATTTGCCAACATTCTTAGGATACCTGCAGATAATGCTTCATCCGACGTTGACAATGAATGACCTATCCAATATGCTCTCATGTTGTTCTGTGAACCTCCGTCGAATACCACTTGTCTGTCAGCTACTGCTGTGAACAAGTGCCCGAAGTCCCACCAAGATGCAAGTACTGTATCTTCTGGAGTATTTGCCTTAATCCAGGTTAATGTGTTGTACATGTCATCGTTTGTACTTCCTACAGACTGGGAGGAAGTTAAATGATCCGCATATAATGGGCTTGCAACTGCCAGTAATAATAGTATTACTGCTACAAGTGTTACATGATAGCGTGATTCCCATTTAAGACTGAGATATTCTAAGGTATATCCTACGGAAATACCTGCCATCAATGCGATTGGTACTTCAAACTGTTCGATAAACCTTGTACCTTGTGTAAGCATTACAGCTATACCAAGTACCCATAAGAGTAACATTACAAATAGGAATAAGTTATTATATTTTTCCTTTTGATTGAATGTAAATTCTTTTGGTATGAATTTTCTTTCAATTTCTTGTTTGATTTGTTCTTCTGCTTTTTTAGTTTTAGGTGTATATCGTCCAGATTTATTTTTAACTTCAATTTTGATTTCTGGTTTTTCTTCTTCTTTTTCTTGTTTTGATTTTGCTTTTTTACTTAAGAATGCTCCTAAGATTACAAATCCTAATAATGCGAATATTACAGTGAATACTCCTCCACTTTGTGATAATATATCAATCACTTGTGGAACTTGCATTTCACCTACAGAAACATATACGTTAGGATATGCAGATCCTGCTGTTGCACTCTGTAAGCTTGTAGATAATCCAATTACACCAGCTGCTGATTCGAACATTGAAGCTCCGACAGTTATTGCCAATATAATTATGGATAATATTATAAATACCACACATGGTATGGTAACAGGATTTTTCTTTAGCCAAGTCATAAATGGTGATGTTTCTAAGCCATCACGTCTATCCATGATATATGATGCTGGAATATATAGTATCAATGTACCGAAGGTTAATAATACCATATATGTGTACCCACTCCATGCTAATGAGAAAAATCCTAAACATCCTGCAGATAATGCTGCATATATAACCTTATATATTGGTTTAGATGCATAGACACTTTCTGTTAGGAATAAGGCAATTAACAGTGGAAGGAGTACGTTGAACATGTCTGTATCAAAGAACCCACCATATGTGTGTGAGAAATATGCTGGTGCTGCTCCTGCAATCAATCCAGCTATTACTGCACCCCATGTGTTGTTTGTTGCTCTTTTTACAATGAAAAATGCTGGTATTACAGCAAGTGATCCTATAACTGGACCTAACCAAAATGCTACTTGTGTTAAACTTACACTTGTAAATGAGTTTAGGAAATTATATACCCATGCTGCAAGTACGATAATCATTGGTTGATAATTTGCTTCACGACCATAAGGTGACGTCGACAGTGCATCCCAATCTGTACCATTGCGAACTGTTTCACCCAAATGTCCTGTATTTAAATAATTCTCAGTTAAACGATAATTATAATATGAGTCCAACTCTGTAAAGTACGGCATCCCCGATTCGTCTTGGTATAATGCTTTTACACTTTCGTTAGAGATTCCTCCAAGATTGATTGTCTCTGCCCTTATGGCAAAAACCGTTACTACTAGTAATAGCACTATGACAAAAGGTGCTATTTTTAATGCTAAATTTTTACTGTCCATATTGTAAATTCTCCTATGACCTCCATATTAGATAAAAGAATGGATAAAACTCATCTAATCTAATATTTAAATGTTATTCTTCTTCTATTCAAATTATAAACTGTATCTAATGAGAATATCCTAAAAATATGAATTTTGATTATATCATCATAAATCAAAAATATATCTATATATAAGTTTAAGTTTTAAGATATATTTAAATTTATTAAAAATTAAATAAATTTGATGTTATTAAATTTATTAAATATGAAACTCAAAATAAAATATAATCAAACATATACTTTTTTTGATACAAAAATTAAAGATACTTTGTAAAAACAAATAGGAAAGCTAATGATGATAACGGATATACTAGAGTATTTTGAAAATAAAAAATGGTATAGAGATAGAATTGAACATATTGAAGAAATACCTCCTAGAAGAGCAAGATATACCACTAGTAAATTGAATTTACCTGTTGAACTTGAGGAATATTTAAAAAATCACAACATCAAATTATACACCCATCAATATGAAACATTAAAACATGTGCGAAACAAAGAAAACGTTATTATCACCACACCCACAGCTTCAGGAAAAACCTTGTCATTTTCACTACCGGTACTGGAAGACCTTACCAACAACAAAGAGGATACTGCATTATACATTTACCCAACAAAGGCTCTTGCAAACGATCAATTAAAGAGTATATTAAGTATAGACAAGGAATGTGATCTTGGAATAAATCCTGCAAAATATGATGGAGATACTCCTAAATCAGAAAGACCTGAAATAAAAAGAACATCCAGATTAGTCATTACCAACCCCTATGAATTACACTTGATTCTTCCATGGCATAAACAATGGCAAAGATTCTTTGAAAATATCAAATATGTAATAATTGATGAAGCACATCAATACCGTGGAGTATTCGGATCAAACATGGCATTTCTAATAAGGCGTCTAAAACGAATATGTAAACATTACGGTTCACATCCACAATTTATTATTTCAACAGCAACTCTAGCAAATCCAGTGG
Organism: Methanosphaera stadtmanae; assembly: GCA_015062825.1. Classification (GTDB taxonomy): domain Archaea; phylum Methanobacteriota; class Methanobacteria; order Methanobacteriales; family Methanobacteriaceae; genus Methanosphaera; species Methanosphaera stadtmanae_A. Next base: position 39,537 of record SUTR01000012.1, on the reverse strand, counting down.
AATTTGGTGAAAAATTAACAGGAGTCAAATCACATATCATAACAGAAAATGGGTCCCCTGCAGGAAAAAAATATTTTATGTTTTTTAATCCATATGCAATAGAATCAAAAAATCCATCAATACATCAGGACACACAAAAACTATTCAATACTTTCATTGAAAAGGACCTGCAGACAATATGTTTTGAAATATCACGTAAAATGGCAGAAGTTGTAGCATTAAGATCAAAGAATGAACTTAAAAAAACAAGACCTGATTTAATTGAAAATATAACAGCATATCGTGCAGGATATACTGTTGATGAGAGGAAAAAAATTGAGGATGACCTGAAAAAAGGCAAAATTAGAGGGATTGTAACAACCAATGCATTGGAACTTGGAATAAATATTGGTTCATTAGATAGTGTTATAATATCAGGATACCCCGGAACTCTTATTTCTACATGGCAGCAGGCAGGACGTGCCGGCAGAAGTAATCAGGAATCAATTATTACTATGATTGCATTTCAAAATCCATTAGACCAATACTTTATGAAACATCCGGAATTATTCTTTACAAATTCACATGAACATGCAATTATCGATTTGAATAATCAGGAAATACTACGAGGACATCTTAAATGTGCTGCATATGAACTTCCAATAAAATTTAGTGAAACGGATAGTTTTGGATTTGATGATCAGGGCGTAGTTTTTGATGAAATAAGTGAAATGGAAACAGATGACATTCTCACATATAAACATGACCAATGGTCATACAATCAAAAGGATATGGATGATAATCCGAATTTCAAAGTAAACCTTAGTGACATAAGTTCGGATACATACAATGTATTTAATGGAAGATCATTTCTTGAATCCATGAGCCAAAAACAGGCATTTCGTGAAGCACATGAAAATGCCGTGCTAATACATAATGGAGAGACATATATTGTAAAAGAATTAGACATATCTGAAAGAAGAGTATATGTAAAGAAAAAAGATTTGGATTACTATACGCAGGCACTTAAGGAAGTTGATGTTAAAATAATTAAGAAACTTAAAGAAACAACTATGGGCAATATTAAAATTAGCTATGCTAACCTAAATGTTACAGAAATCTATAACCGTTATAATGTTATACACTATAGTAAAATTATTGCATCAAAGAAATTAACATTACCACCCCTTAACTTTAAAACAAATGGATTTTACTTTACAATTCCCTACGCTATTAAAGAGGAGCTTGAAGAATTCCTAGTTAGTGATGATAAGTTTAATGACCTTTTTAGAGGATGTTTACAAGGAGTTCAAAATGTAATATTGTCTGTTGCTCCTTTTCATGTAATGTGCGATTCATATGATCTTGGTGGTGTGACTAAAAATATGCATGAAGATACCATGAATGCTACAATATTTATCTATGATGGCTTTGAAGGTGGAGTAGGTCTATCCCAGAAGGCATTTAAGTTATTTAAAGATATTATTAAAATGTCCTATGAACTGGTCAAGGATTGTGACTGTGAATCTGGATGTCCTGCATGTATTTATTCATCACAACAACAAACCGATGATAAGTTCTTAAATAAGGAAGGAACATTATTAATACTAAAAAGATTATATGAAAATATTGCAGAAAATTAGCCAATTAAATTAATAAAAAAAGAGGATGGAAAGAGTGAATTATTCACTATTTTGATTATTCTTTTCAAAATCTGCTATTGATGATGTGAATCTGCATTTTGGAAAACCAGTACATCCTATGAATTCACCGAAACGTCCCATACGTTTTATTAAATCACTACCACAATCAGGACATTTACCAACAACATCATTACTGGATTTTTGACCACCATTTGCACATTCAAAATCTAAACATGCCCTTTGTCTTGGTTTACCGTATGAAATTAACGGAAGGCCACATTTTTCACATTTTGTTTTAAGAACATTAGCTCCTGCCGGAAGCGAATATGTATTTTTACAGTCAGGATATTTTGAACAGCCAACAAATTTTCCACCCCTTGGAGATGAGATGATTATTAAATTTCCACCACATTCACATTCACCAACGATACGGCTTTGTTCATAGGCTCCGAATAATTCTCTACCAATATTATCCTGATTGTCATCAATTGAATCAAGAATGCCGTTTAATTCATTTTTTGCATTGCCAATTACTTCTGATTCTGTAATTTTTTTATCTTTAATTTCAGATAGGTCTTCTTCAAATTCACGTGTCATCTGTTCACTAGTAATTCTTTCAGAATATTTCTCCAATGTATCAATTATACTTTCTCCAAGTTTGTTTACTGTTATCTTGTTTCCTTCAACATATTTTCTAGTATATAATATTGATACAATATTTGCACGTGTTGATTTAGTTCCAAGCCCACGTTTTTCAAGTTCTCTTATGATGGATGCTTGATTGTATCTTGCAGGTGGTTTTGTTTCTTTTTCTTCACTTTTAACCTTTGCCTTAGTTGTTTGACCTTCTGTTATATCAGGAAATTCTTCATTTTTAACTTTTTTATATTGATATGGATCTAAGGCTAACCAGCCTTCCTTGGATATTCTTTGTCTTGAAAAAGTAAATGGTTCTTCTCCAATTTCAAGTTCAACCTTGATTGATTCTAATTCTGCCTCTTGGCCAAATAGACTTATGAATCGATAGGTTATAAGGTCATATATTTTCTGATAATCTGCACTTATATCCTTAGGCAGTGTTCCTGTTGGATGTATAGCAGGGTGTGCTTCATCGGTCTTTTTACCTTCATTTGGTTTTAAAGGTTCTTTTAATGATTCAATTTTATCCTTATATTTTGGATTTTTTGCAAGATCTTTAAGAATACCAGGTAACCCTAGGTTATCTGGAAGTTTTTGTGAAGATGTTCTAGGATATGAAGTGTATCCTTCAACATATAAGTTTTGTGCAATTTGCTGTGTTTTACGAGGGGTAAATCCAAATTGTGCATATGCTTCTGACTGTAATGTACCTAATTCAAATGGAACAGGCAATGCTTTTTTAGATTTTCTAGTTGTAATCTTAGTTACAACTGCATCCTTACCTTTACAGTTATCCAGGATTTTATCTACTTCTTTCTTGTCAAATATTTTACCTTTCTTATGGTCAGCAACTATTCCTTTTTCTATCTTTGCTTTGATCATCCAGTATGGTTCTGGTACAAATTGCTGTATCTCTTTTTCCCTTTCATTAAGTATGGCAAGTGTTGGTGTCTGTACACGTCCTGCAGACAATTGCACATACCTATTTGTTACATGTTGTACCGATTCTGTCATGGCCTTTGATATGTTTACACCAAAAAGAAAATCAAGTATATGTCTTGCTTCTCCACTATCTGCCCAACTTGTATCATCCTTTAATGGATATGCATCATCATATGCCTGCAGCAAATCTTTTTTTGTTAGTGCTGAAAATTTCATTCTAAATGCATTTTCTATACTTTTTTCTCCACAAATGTATTTTAATGCATTGTATCCTATCAATGTTCCTTCTGTATCATAATCACATGCATGTATAAATCTATCTGCATCCTTGGAGAATTTCTTAATCACATCAATGTAATTTTTTATATATTTCTTTGATTTATCTGTTTCATGTAAAGGAACCCATTCTACATCAAAAAATCTTTTGTTCTTTTTATTTTTTGCTTTTAAAGAGAACAAGTGCCCTACAGCAGATAGTACCGTTATCTTTTGTCCATTTTCTTGAACTATTTCATAATACGGTACTCTTTTGTATGAATTTTTTACTGCTGAATCAGATAATGCTTTAGCTACTTTTTCAGCAACTTTTGGCTTTTCGCAGATTATTAATTCACTCATTTTTTCATCATCCTATCTTTTTGTTGTGGTAGTATTTATTCTAATTTTGAACATGTTATATTGTATTTATATTTTTTACAACATATTTTACTTTAAGAATAATTCTATATTAAAATGATTATTAGATAGTATTATATAAATATTTATTATTGAAAGAAAAAAATAAGAAGATTATTATTATTGAATTTAATATCATCATTCAATTTCAGATAAATAATTAGATGAGAGTATTATTATGTTAATAGGCGTTATATCAGATACACATATTCCAGCACGTAGCAGAAACATCCCCAATAAAGTGTTTGAAGTTTTTGAAGATGTTGATTTAATATTGCATGCAGGAGATATTGAAAGTAAAGAAGTAATAGAATCATTGGAAGAAATCGCCCCTGTAGTTGCAGTTAATGGTAATTGTGATTATGACTTAGGATTAAATGATCATGAAATTATCACAGTAGACCAGACCAGGATTGGACTTGCACATGGGATTGTTTATCCAAGAGGTGATACACAACAGTTATATTATCTTGCAAGAGAGTTGAATGTTGATGTTATGATTACAGGACATAGTCATCAGCCAATGATTGAAAAGGTTGACGATGTTTTATTACTAAATCCCGGTAGTCCTACCCAGCCACGTATGTGTGAGCCTAGTGTAATGTTACTTGAGATAAATGATGATAAGATTGATGCACGGATAGTTGTAGTAGGTGCTCCAACCTGTAAATCATTGGATTTTAGTAGATTCAAACACTAATATTTAAGGAGGTAACGGTTTTATGTCCAGATGGAAGGCAAAACATGATAAGGAACATTATTATAAATTGGCAAAAAAACAAAATTATCGTTCACGAGCTTCATATAAACTCAAACAGCTTGATAAAAAGTATAAATTATTAAAGCCACATTATAATGTGATTGATTTGGGTGCTGCACCAGGTGGTTGGAGTCAGGTTGTGTGCGAAGTGATTGGTGAGGAAGGTACAGGCATGGTTGTTAGTGTTGATTTGGAATACATCAAACCCATAGACCATGAGGCATATATTGGCGTCAAAGGCGACTTTACAACAGAGGAAGTACAAAATACCATAACTGAAATCATTGACGGAAAAGCAGATGTAATATTATCTGATGCATCACCAAAGTTATGTGGTATTAAGGATATTGATAATTTTAGAACATTTGACTTGGCTACTGCAGTTATGAATATTTCAGACAATCTTCTCAAAAAAGACGGAAATCTAATTATGAAAGCATTCCAGGGTGAAGCGTATCAAGAATTGATAAGTCAGATTAAGAAGAAATTTAGAACTGTGAAGACTACTAAACCAAATTCTTCACGTAAACGTAGCAGTGAAATGTATATTATTGCCAGAGGTTTTAAAGCTAATAAAAAATAGTTTTTAAAACATTTTTCTATTTTTCTAAAAGTTAAAAAAAAGCTATAAAAAAAAGAATAGAGTTTTAATACTCTATTTGGAAGTGGTTGTTAAGTTTGAATAGTTGCTTTTTACATATTCAAGATTTTCTTTTGCAGATTTTACTTGTGTCTGAATTTCATTATCAGGCTTTCCATTATTTATCATACTTTCAATTGTAGACAATGTTGTGTTAGCTTCTGATAATTTTATTTTTCCCTCATTGTATCTTGTTTTTAGGTTTTGATCTGAACTGGATGATACTTTGTCACTGATTGATAAATATTGTTCTGATACATTAGAATATTCACTTTTTAGTTGATTTAATTGGTCATATGATGAACCACTATTTACTGTTGTTGAAACAGAATTTGTTAACCCTGATACTCCTATATACGCTATTACTCCAATTGAAATTAAAATTAAAATCACACCAATTAATGATATGGTTAATGAAGTAGTTTTAAATAGTTTTAATCTTGATCGTTTCATTATTTCCTCTCTGAAGATTAGTTTAATTATTACATTTTTAGAATTATTTAAGAAATTAAAATTTTAATAATAATAAAATTCAATATAATATATTAGTTATATATAATTTCTATTTTTGAAAATATTTAATGATATTGAAAATGAGAATTTTTTTTTATATAAAAAATTTTAGAAAAACCCACTTATATTTTCATCAATGAAATTATCTAAAAAAAGATTTGAATATGATAATATGGCAACTATGGTAGAATCTAATAAGAAAAATTCAATTGTAAAGTTAGAAGAATTCTTCTCCAATCGTTCAAAAGATGAAATCTTTGCAGTACTTGATAAGTTTCCAGAAGAAAAATCTGTTATTATTGACTATAATGACTTAGAAATGTTTGACCCAGATAGTGCAGATTTACTTATTGAAAAACCTGAAGAGACGTTAGAAGCTGCTAGTAAATCCATTGTTAACATAGACCCTCAGCGAAAAAATGCAGAACTGAATGTTCGATTTAAGAATGTTCGTAACAATGTTCCTTTAAGATTTCTTCGTAGTGAATTTATTGGAAAATTCATAGCTGTAGATGGTATTGTACGTAAAACAGATGAAATACATCCACGTATTATGACAGCAGTATTTGAATGTAGAAGTTGTATGAGACTGCATGAAGTTGCACAAAAATCCAATATTATCCATGAACCAGCAGTCTGCACAGAATGTGGAGGACGATCATTTAAGTTACTGCAGGATGAATCACGTTATATGGATACACAAACAGTTAAACTACAGGAACCATTGGAAAACTTATCAGGAGGAGATCAGCCAAGACAAATAAATGTTGTGTTAGAAGATGATATGGTTGATACTCTTACACCAGGAGATAAGGTACGTGTAACTGGAATTCTAAAAACGGTACGTGATGATAAGACAAAACGTTTTAATAATTTCATCTATGGTAATTACTTAGAACCTTTAGAACAGGAATTTGAAGAGTTACATATCAGTGAAGAAGATGAAGAAGAAATAATTAAACTTGCACAATCTCCAGACATCTATGACAAGATTATTGCTTCCACTGCACCATCCATTCAGGGATATTTTGAAGTAAAAGAAGCAATAGCATTCCAATTATTTGGCGGATCAGCCAAAGTACTTGAGGATAAAACACACATAAGAGGAGATATGCATATCCTTATTGTTGGAGATCCGGGTATTGGTAAATCCCAGATTCTGAAATATGTATCAAAGCTTGCTCCCCGTGGAATATATACCAGTGGTAAAGGTACTAGTGGAGTAGGGCTTACTGCAGCAGCAGTTCGTGATGACTTTGGCGGATGGAGTCTAGAAGCTGGTGCATTGGTATTAGGTGATAAGGGAAACGTATGTGTAGACGAACTTGATAAGATGCGTGAAGAAGACAGAAGTGCTATACACGAAGCATTGGAACAACAGACAATATCCATTGCTAAAGCAGGTATTATGGCTACCCTTAACAGTCGTTGTAGTGTACTTGCAGCAGCAAACCCTAAATTTGGTAGATTTGACAGATATAAATCTATTGCTGAACAGATTGATTTGCCTTCACCGATTCTTTCACGTTTTGATTTAATATTCATTATTGAAGATAAGCCAAATGCCGAACGTGACCATAAACTGGCAGGACACATCCTGAAAATACATCAAGAAAGCAGCATACCATATGAAATTGAACCTGAATTTATGCGTAAATACATTGCATATGCAAGACGTAGCGTGAATCCAACATTATCCAAAGAAGCTGCAAAAACCCTGCAAAACTTCTATGTGACAATGCGTAGTGGTGCTATTGATGAAGAATCCCCTGTACCAATCACTGCAAGGCAATTAGAAGCACTTGTACGTATATCCGAAGCTAGTGCACGTATACGATTGTCACCAGAAGTTACCAAAGAAGATGCAGAACGGGCAATAAAATTACAGGAAGACTGTATGAAACAAGTAGGTTATGACCCAGATACAGGTAAAGTAGACATTGATAAAGTAGAAGGTAGAACTTCCAAATCCGAACGTGACAAGATAAACATTATAATTGATGTAATCAAGGAATTATGTGAAGATTATGAAGGTAGTGCACCTAAAACAACAGTATATGCCGAACTTGCAGATAAGTATAATGTAGGAGAAGCCAAGGTTGATGAAGTAATAAACATGCTAAAAACCAAGGGTGTAATTTACGAGCCTACACCAGACCATTACAATATAGCATAGATTAATATTACTTGAAAAACATATATTATAGTATTATATATCAATACAAATCAAAGAATACTTAAAAAAAAATGATTGTATTATAAAGCTAATCATTATCATAAAAACAAGAAAAAAATATGGAGGTTGGGGATTATGGCAAAAAGTAAAAAGAATTCAGATTTTGAAGAATATGAGAAATTATTAGATAAGGCATACGAACAGTTGCCAGATAAAATATTTGAAGCAAAAAGATTTAAAATACCAAAAGGATACTCTGTAATCCAAGGAAATAGAACAATCATTAAAAACTTTGGTGATGTATCAAGTACATTAAACAGGGACCCACAACATGTACTTAAATATTTATTAAGAGAATTAGGTACATCAGGTAATGTGGAAGGAAATCGTGCAATTCTTCAAGGAAAATTCACCCACTATGTGATTAACGATCGTGTAAAAGAATATGTGGATAACTTTGTAATGTGTCATGAATGTAACAGACCAGATACAGTTATCATAAGAGAAGATCGCATCGATATGCTAAAATGTAGTGCTTGTGGAGCTAGAGCACCACTTAAATCATTATAATAGTATTCATTACTATTATTTTTTCTTTAAGCTCCAAATATTAATTAATTTTATACTATTTCTCATATTCCAGTTTATATGAAATACTAAATTATGATTACTTATTAAAATGGAATATCATGAGTGATAACTATGTTTTGTTTACTATGTGACAAGGAAGAAAAACTATATGACGGCTTATGCAAAAGCTGTTACTTAAATGAATTTCAAGCAGTTAAAGTACCGGAATATGCAACTTTTACTGTCTGTTCACATTGTGGAGCAACATTAAAACAGAACAAATGGATTCAAGTAGGATACTATGATGATGAAATAATTAATGATGCAATACAAAAGGACATCACAGTAAATGAAAAACTTGAAGATGTGGAAATATTTACAGAAATTACCAACAATCGTGGAACAGTCTATGAGTGTATATTACATGTAAATGGTACTGTTATAGACTCACCCATCAGACAAGAATATCCAATAGAGGTAAAGGTTGAAAAGGGTGTTTGTCCAGATTGCAGTAAATTCCATTCTGGTTATTATGAAGCAGTAATTCAATTAAGAGCAGATGGACGTAAGTTAGATGATGAAGAAATAAAAGATGCTGATGAATTTATAGCAAAGGAAATACAACGATTATGCAAAACCAATAAATTAGCTTATGTATCTGAAAGAATTGTCCTGAAGGAAGGTATTGATTATAATGTAGGTTCCTATAATGCAGCCCACAAAATAGCATTGAACCTACAAAAAACATTCGGTGGAGTAATAACAGAATCACGCAAACTTGTTGGATTTGATAAATCCAAAAGTCGTGACCTATATCGTTCATGGGTATCAGTAAGACTACCATCATTTCATAAAAATGACTTCATAGAATATGAGGATAAGATTTTAAGGATAGAAAAGATAGGAAGTCATAAATTTGTAGGATTGAATTTATCCAGTTATAAAGAGGAATCAGTCAGCTGGAAGGAATATGATAAGACAAATAAGATTGCAACAACTGATGATATTAAAAAAACTACCATAACCAATATTACCCCAAAGCAAATTCAAGTATTTGATCCAGATACTTATGAAACAATAGAATTTGATAAAAATGAGCTTATGAATAGCTTAAATATTGGAGATGAAATTAACACAATAAAAATTAAAAACAGATTATACATATCAATATAAAAAAAGGAATTGGAGGCCAATAAAATGGATGTAGATAAAGCATTAGAAAATATATCAAAGGATACAGCAGAAATAATAGAAATGGATGAATTGAAGGAATTGATTAAAAGAGATAAAAAAGGTGCTTATGTAGGATTTGAACCATCAGGAAAAATACATCTTGGACATGCATTAACAATTAAGAAGATGAAAGCATTACAGGATGCTGGTTTTAAGATAAAAATATTCCTAGCAGATTTACATGCATACCTTAATGGTAAAGGAACTCTTGAAGAAATTCAGGAAACAGCAGAGTATAACATTAAATGTTTCAAAGCATTAGGTCTAAGTGAAGATACTGAATTTATTCTTGGATCAACTCGTATGACACCAGAATATATGTTCCAAGTATTTAAAGTAGCACAACTTATTACAATTCAACGAGCACAGCGTAGTATGGCACAGGTTTCAAGAGATGAAACACATAATGTTGCAGAAGCAATGTATCCTATTATGCAAGCATTGGACATTCATGATTTAGATGTGGATGTAGCTGTAGGTGGAATGGAACAGAGAAAAATACATATGTTGGCACGTGAAGCACTACCACGTATGGGATATGAAGCACCAGTATGTATACACATCCCACTCATACATGGAACTGACGGTTCAGATAAGATGTCAAGCAGTAAAGGAAACTTCATTGCAATAGATGACAGTCCAAAGGAAATTAAGAAAAAAATCAACAAAAGTTTCTGTCCAATAGGAGTTACAGAGGATAATCCTGTTATTGAAATGGCACATTATTATATATTCGATGAACATGAAACAATGCTTATTGAAAGACCTGAAAAATTTGGTGGTAATCTAGAGCTAACGGAAGCTGAATTACTAGATGTATATGAAAAAGAAGAGTTACATCCTATGGACTTGAAAAATACTGTTGCCAAATATATTGTAGAACGATTTGAAGATGCTCGAGAATATATGGAAAATAATTAAGTAGGGAGTTATTAATTATGGTTAAACATACAATGAGAGTATTAAGTGGAATGCAGCCAAGACAGGTTGATGAGATGATAGTTGAATATCATCTTAATATGCTTCAGACTGCTGATGGTATATTATTATTTGAGGGTGAACTTGAAGATTTACGTCGTGCATCCAAGCATGTTGTTGATGTAACCCTACCTCCGGGTCCTACAGTTTCAGAGATAAAGGAAACCATTGATAAGTTCAATCTTAAACTTAAGCAATCAGATGAAGGTCCACAGTTACATGGCCCACTTATTGATGTGAATGATGCTGTCAATTACCTTGTTGATTTAATGAAAGAACGTTTGGGTATGTAAGTAATTCTTCTTACATCCAATTCCTTTTTTTAGATTTAAAAGCTTTTTTTTACTTACCAATCAAAACTAGTTTTATTATACAATCTGAATTTTTACATTATGTTTTCTTCTATCAATTTACATATGTCTTCATGAACTTGTTCTACTATCTGAGAGGCATCTATTTTATATGTGTTTTCTTCTTCAAGGAATTTAAGGTATTTTTGTCTTGTTCTTCTTAAAAATTCCTTTGTTTCAAATACTTCCGTTTCATCACAACGTTTTATTGCTTCATCTTCATCCAAGTCAAGCAGTATCATCATATCTGGTTGTGGTGTGTAATCATTTACTTTACGTAGCCATTGCATGTCTATGTTTGGATTGTCTTGATATGCAATACTTGAATAGAATGATCTGTCACTTAATATGAATTTTGTCTTGTCCCCTTTAACTTCCAATATTCTATCCTTAAGTGTTAGTCGGTCTGCAGCAAATAGTAATGCCAATATTTGCTGGTTGGTATCTTGTGTTGATTCTTCATTTTTAAGCTGAACTCTTATGAGTTTTCCAATTTCTGATTTTGTTGGTTCTACAACTGTTTCTACTTGATAACCTTCTTTTAATAGGTGTTCCTGCAGTAGTTTTGTTTGTGTTGATTTTCCTGTGCCATCTATTCCTTCAAGTACTATATACATATTCATCAACCTTTTATTTGGTTATTTTTTCTTATTATAGATATTTTTATTTGTAATGTTTGAAATACTTATATATGAGTAATGTTGTATAATGAGGGAGTGTGGATAAAATTATAACAAATAATAAATGTAAGGTTCTTGCACCTGTTGGCAGCAAGGATGTTCTGAAGGCTGCTGTTTTTAGTGGTGCTGATTATGTATATCTATCAGGTAAACGTTTTGGTGCACGAGCATATGCGGATAATTTTGATTATGAACAGTTGCAGGAGGCTATTGTTTTCTGTCATCGCTATAATGTAAAGGTATTTGTTACTGTTAACACCAGTATTTTAGAGGATGAAATGGAATCTGTTATTGACTATGTGTATTTCCTGTATTCTCATGGTGTGGATGCAATTATAATTCAGGACATAGGTCTTGCATCAGTAATTTCTAATATATTTCCAGACTTAGAACTACATGCTTCTACACAGATGACCATAGTTGATTATAGTTTTGTCAAATGGCTTTCAGATAATGGATTTGATAATGTGAACATTTCACGGGAGGTTCCTATTTCACGTATAAAAAGCATCAAGTCCAAGCTTGATAAATTTAATCATGAAATCCAGTTGGAAGTATTTGCTCATGGTGCTTTATGTTATTGTTATAGTGGTCGTTGCATAATGTCTTCATTTTTAGGTGGTCGTAGTGGTAATCGTGGAAGTTGTGCACAGCCATGTCGCATGAGATATACATTGGAGGATTATTATCATGGAAAGATTAGTGATGATAATTATTTACTAAGTACCAAGGATTTATGCACATACATCAATATTAAAGAGATTTTGGATACTGGTGTTGATAGTCTGAAGATTGAAGGTCGTATGAAATCATCTGATTATGTAAGCATCACCACATACTGTTATAAGCAGATTATTGAAAATCCTGAGGATAAGAGTAATTATTTATTGTTAAATCTTGCATTTAACAGAGGTCTTACGGAGGGTTATATTTTAGAAAAGGATGCTTGTGATGTTGTTGGACGTAGCCAATCAGGAACAAAGGGTTATCCTATAGGCCGTGTTACTAAATATGATTATGATACTATTACATTTGAATTTACCAATCGTAAATATCCAATTAAGATAGTTAATGGTGACGGCCTTAGATTTGAATATAATAATGATAGTCTTGGAATGTATGTTAGTAAGATTTTAAAACAATCCAAGCGTAAAATTACAATAGCAAACAATAAGCATTTCTACCTACAAGAAGGTACATTGGTCTATATTAGCTACTCAAAATATTTACATGATACAAGCAAAAGGATAATAAACGGTAACAACCTTCATAAGATAACATTGGATTTGAATTTAAGTGTAACTGATGAGAGACAATTGAAAGTAAAATGTAGAAGTGACATATTCAAAGATGATGTTGAATTTATAAGTAATGAAAAATTTGAAACTGCACAGAAAAGGCCACTTACAACAGATACCCTTAATAAGCAACTAAGAAAAACTGGAAATACAAAGTATGAAATAATAAACATATCCTATGATAACTTTCCTAATGACTTGTTTATGCCAATATCAATAATAAATGACATTAGACGTAAACTAACAGATTATCTTGATAAGATAATAAAGAAAAGTCAACTTCCATCAAAGGAAAATCTAGAACTAACTAAAGAAAAAATTGAAAAATTTAAACAGGAACACTATATTAAATATGACCTAACTGATAAAGATAAGAAATATAATGTATACATATACAATCTTAAGCAGGCAAAATTACTAAATGATTACTCATTTATCGATGAAGTATATTATGATGCAAGCTTTAACTATGATAATATGAATGATTACTGTCATGGAATTTATGATGAACTTGAAGAATTATCTAAAATATTAAAAGATAAAAAAATTATATGGATATTACCTGATTTATTACTTGATAAAGATTTACCACATATTGGTGAGATACTTGTTAAGTTAAGATTTAACAATATTGATTTGAAGATACAGACCGATAATATTGGAGTAGCAGACAACCTTGATGTAACCAGTTATTCCAATAGATTGAACATATACAATAACTATACAATAAGAAAACTTGAAAAGATCTTCAAAAGACAAGTGATATCAAATGAAATATCATTACATGACATTAAACAACTGCATAATGAGAACATAGAACTTGAATACATAATATTTGGACACACCGAGGATATGATAACAAGAGACAACTTTGAAGATATGAAGCCATCCTATGAAAACAAGTACTACTACCTAAAGGATAAGCGTAACCATGAATATAAATTAGTGCAAGATGCAAATGAGAACACGCACATCTATGACTATAGAATATTAAACCTAACAGAATGGCTAGAACAATTAGATAAAAGCAGTATTGACTGTTATAGTATAGATTTAAGACACTTCAACATAACTGATACAACAAGAATACTAGAATATTTCCAAGACATAATAGAGAATAATACAACTAGAAAATTAGAATTAACCGACAATAACAACTTCTTTGAAGCAAACATTGAAAAGGGATTATACTATTACAAGGACTAATTATGAACACATATCCCCTTTAAATTCCTTTTTTTTATAAAAATAGTGTTTAACATGATTAGATTTTATTTATGGTTTGTTAATGCTCTTTTTATTTTATTGTCCTGAGGGTTTTGTTTTTAGATAAAACCTATGGTTTTTAAGGAAGTTGTTTGTTCTATTATTTGTTGAATAGGTTGTATTTTTATATTGTATGGTTTTTATGTTGTGTGATAATGAATAACAGAAAAATTTTTAAAAATGTCTCCAGTCACCCAATTAATAAAAAAAAGAGATTATGTGATGAAGAGGAATTCATCATACTTTTTTATCCTCTTCATCCTTGAATTATATTATAAATTTATTGTTATTGTAGTCTATTTATATTTTCAGTACTGTAGTGACTTTTCCGCTTTTGTATAGTCCTGTTTCTCCGCTGATTATGAGTAATTCGTACATTCCTGGTTTTAGGGTATTGGTAAATGTTATGTTTATTGTACCGTTGTTACTGTTTATTCCGTTTTGTATTGTTTTTCCGTTTGCTTTTATTGTTATTGGTGTGTTTTTTACTAATATTTTTCCAGTTTCATCTGTTATTGGTTACTGTTGAAAATCAGGTTGATTAAATCATAAATTAAAGGATTATTGAGACTTTAATTAGAAATTATTTCATATATTAATCTTAATTTTTTAATTTAATAATAGTAAACTCTTTTTATTTTAAATCAATAATTACTTATTTGTTATTTTAATAGTTTTGGCTATAGATTCAGTTATTATTAAATTACTATGGGTTGCTGTTACCTTTTTTTGTAGATACGAGTATTTACTTTAATACATATATACAAGCTTAGTGATTATTTAATAAATTCTTTGAAGTCCATTTATTTTATCAAAATCATTATCATAACTTAATATCTTGTTTATATTATTATCTTGCATTGTTTTTAGTATTAAACAATCGGAGTAATTAATGGAACCATTATAATAACTATATATATTTATGGCCTCTTCATAATCTGATTTTTTAAGATATTTAATGTCCATTACTTCATTTATTATGGTATATATCTTGTTTATATCGACTCTTTTTTCATATCTTCTTATTCCATTTAATGTTTCTGATAATACTATATTATTAATAACACGATATTCATTTATGTTCTCTGATATTTCACAGGAATGTTGGTTGTTTTTTTCATTTTCTGTTAATAGGGATATTAGAAAAGATGAATCTATGAAATACAATTATATTTCACCTCTTCCGGCAAGTTTTTTTATTTCAACAGCATCTACTTCCTCATCAGCTACAACTAAACGTGCCAAATCATTTAAACTTCTTTGTTTTTTAACTTTTATTATAATTTCATCATCCCTGGATTCCCATGTAATTTTATCTTCAAGATTTAGGTTATGTTTTTCACGAATTTTTTTTGGAATGTATATCTGAAATCCTTTATAAATACTTGTTTCAATCATTATATTCACCAATTATAAATATATATATTTTTAGTATATAAATATAATTTTTTCTAAATAATAAAAACTATAAAAAAATAATAACCTAAAATTTAAAATACTGTGAATAATGATAAGATTTTATTCTATTATGCTAATTTAGTATTTGTTCCACATTTTATTCTAAAAATATTGTGCTACATGTGTAAGTCGATGAGATACATATAATCACCCCCACCAACTATGCACCAAACAGTGCAATAAAGGGTTAAAATAGGTTTAAGAGTGGTTTGATTTACTAAAGTTGATAAAATGATTAAATGTATTAGAAAAAAACATTTAATTACCAATAATTTTTGTTTTAAGTAATATAAATAAAAATAGAATTAGATATTATATGAAATATTTTAATTAAAATTAGACTTTAAATCATATTACTATGATAGTAAAAAAAATATTATCCTTTTTATATGATTATCCTTTGAAATATGTATCAGACTGACTTGAACATATTCTGTATAATGCTATATTATGTTAGTATTTAAATATTATGATGTTACCTTCAAGTTCATATGCTTAAGATTATATGGATAATTATCAGCTCTTTGTGATGTGATTAATATATCCCATGTTTGCTTGTTTTGTGTTGGGGTGTATTTATATATCCTTTAGCATTTATTGAAGTATTGTTCATAGTTTTTGCCCATGAACATCAACACTTTATGATTATTTAAATAGAAATAGAGCATTAAACATTATTAAAATAATATATTATATTATTTCTTTCATATTCCAAAAAAAAATAGTCCTTTTTCAAAAGATTCATTCTGACTTTTACAATGAAGATTATTTAAGATACATTTTATAACTTAATAATATTATTATAGAAAGGAATTATTTTTTTCCAAAATTTTTTATCATTGATTTTACAAACTTTCATATAGATAATTCAAGCTTGCATCTTGAATGAAAATTTTATAAATAATCAAGAGGATTAAAAACTTATGAAGTGTAAGAATGCTTTTTTATTATTGTTTGTATTGTTATTGATTAGTATTACTGCAGTATCTGCCACAAAGCATACCGACAACAGCATCAGTTGCGATAATGTGAATATGGCATCATCTGAATTGGATAATATACAAAGTTATGATCATGATGTTATAAAAGATAATTCAACCAAATTAATTGAGAAGAAAAAACAGAATTTAAAGAAATCATCAGGTATCATTACAATCACTAAGGATAATTATGAGTATTATTTTCAAAAGCAGTCCAATTCATATATTCCTAAAAGTAGCAATCTAATTCAATCTGGTGATACTGTAAAACTTAAGGGCACATTCACTAATGTAAATTTCACAGTGGACAAATCAATCACATTAACAGGTTATGATGCCAATACGCAATTATATAATTGTACTGTTTTTGTAGTTGGAGGCAATTCTTCCAATTCCATTATAAAGGATTTGAAAATTACCAATAATGGTACTTTACTTAGAGCAATTCAGGTTAAGAATTCATCAAATCTTATAATTGAAAATAATATAATTAAAACTTATGGTCTTCGTTCATATGGTTTTGTTGCAGATTACATGACCAATAGTACTATAAGATACAATGATTTTAAACGTGAAGGTGATGATTGGAGATATATTACATTTGTAATCGGTAACAGTCATCATAATAATATTCTAAACAATACAATAGAATGTGGTGGAGCCAATGGTATTTATCTAAGTATATATGGAAGCAGTGAAGCAGATTTTGATGGTGGTCCTAGTAATTACAACAACATCAGAGGAAATAAGATTACTGCACGTGGAAATATTACTTCATGGTGTTATACCATACAGGTTATGGGTGCAAACAATAATATTATTAACAATACTGTTGATGGTGGATTTAGAGGAATATCCACACAGGATTATGAGAATAATATAATATCAGGAAATGATGTTCATGCCATCAGCACAGGTATTTATGCCTGTGAGAAGGCAAATGTGTCAAATAACAATATTCATGTAAACGGCAGTGCCTTTGGCATAACCGTTGGTGGGGATAATGTATGCATAACAAACAATACAATCAATAGTGTTGATGGACAGGCTATTGAAATAAGAGCAAATAATGTGAACATCACAAATAATACACTGATTTCCACCAATAGTATGGGCATTCATTCTAAAGGTAAATATTCCCATATTGTCATTGACAATAATAAGATAACAAGTAAGCTGGAAGGCATATTATTTAGAAAACAATCAAACACTAAAAAGATTAACCATGTACTGATTAGTAGAAATAATATTGTTTCACAAACAGATTATGCTATTGATCTATTAGAAGCAGGTTCATCTGATGCCAGTCAAGTCAATATTACAATAGACAGTTCCAATGTACTTAAGTCAGGCAAGGGAAGTGGCAGTAATGCATATCTTAGGCCTGAAAATGTTAATGATGAGACATTGTTTGATTCTAATCAGACAATTGTCATTAAAGAATCAAATTATAACCAGTATTTTACCGATGGAATATCCAATTCAAAAATTCAACAGAATGCAACAATTTACTTAGAGGGTACGTTTACAAATCATAATTTTACATTTAATAAGAAAGTGCATGTTATTGGAAGAAATTGTGTTATTGATAATGGTATGATTACTTTAACTGGTGATGCACATTCATCAACTGTCACTAATTTAAAGATAAATAATAACAGGAAGAATACTATTTGTCATGGAATAGAAGTAGTTGAGGTAAATAATTGTGAAATAAGTAATGTTGTTATTGATACGCTAGCTGAATCTGAAAGTCTGGGCATATTTATCTATGGTGCAAATGGAAATAAGGTATCTGGATGTAATATTACAACAAATAGTGATTATATCAACAATGCAATTCTCTTATATTCATCTGATTCAAATGTGTTGGAGAAGAACATTTTACATGTAAAACAGTCAAATGTCAGTCTTGCATATGATGATTCTGTGATGTTTAATGAGAAAATAGGCACTATCACTGAGGTATTACATAATCATGGAATAATACTTTTATACTCATCTGAAAATAGTATAAAGAACAATACTGTTAAGGTTACATCTGGATTCAAGAATTATACTTTTCCAACAAATAACTGTAAAAATAGTATTGTAGGTATTGACATTTACTTTGACAGCCATAATAATCAGGTAAGCTACAATAATATAAGCTTTACAAGTTACTGTCCATATGTTTATGGAATGGGTGTTCTTGGAGGAAACTGGGGGTCATCAATTACAAGTCTTAATGCAACAGCAAACAAATTTATGTATAATACCGTTAATTTAAATGGTGGTTACTTTGTAACAGGATTTATTGCTGGACGAAACAGTATTGGCACTGTTGTTGAATCAAATAATATCAAAGTAAACGCTTATCATAACAATACGAATAGGGGAGATTATAGTCATGCAGTTACTCTTGAAAACAGTACCCATTCTACATTATCCAAGAATAATATAAGCATTACAGGATCATCAGTTTATCCATTTGAATTGTTTGATTCAAGCTATAATAATATATCTAACAATAGCATAAATGCTAATGCTACCTATCCTTATGGTATATCAGGATATAGAACATCATATAATAATATTACAAACAACACTTTTACATTGAGAAAATATAATTATGGCCAGACGAGTACTGCAGCACATAGTGATGTTATTGAATCCGGTGACGATGGAATAATGCTTATGAGTTACAGTAGCTATAACAGGATAACAGGCAATATGATAGATACCAATGCAACAAATAGTGTTAAGTTAACAAAGGACACCAGATATAATAATGTTACAAATAATTCATTGAAGGCAAAGAATACATTTGCAGATAAAAGTGTGTTAAACGAGCACTCAACAAATATCGTGTCAAACAATTTCTTATACTTTGTAGATATAACGGCAAATCCAATTACTGCACATTTAGGTGATTTGATTAACTTAACCGCAGTTATTAATTCAAACACGGAAAATCTGAAAAATCTTACAGTTACATTCAGATTAGGTCAGAACACATTAGGAAGTGTTAATGTAACAAATCATACTGTTATTTTACCATACACAGTTTCAAAGTTGTTAAATCCTACAACTTACACATTAACCATATCGGCAAGAGGTGTTAACTTCCAGAATACAAGTATGCAAACCAAAGCCACATTTCTTAAGGAAGCAGAAAAAACTGTAGTGTCTGTTGCCAAAGTATTAAATACATTAGGTTCAACTGCTACCATAACAGCCAACATTACAACATCAACTGGCGGAAAGATTGGAACTGGACAGGCAACAATTTATTTGGATAATAAAAAGCTAGCTACCGTAAATTTAAATTTAGGTGTTGTCAAATATAATTATCCAATTTCAAACAGTCAAACAATAGGTGTGCATACAATAAAAGTAACCTATCTTGGAACAGACTCTTATAAAAGTGCAACTGGAACTAATATCTTAGGAATACAGACAAAAACAGACATAACCTCCAATAATTATGTTGGAACTATTGGTAAATCAATCAATATTAAGGCAAATATCAAATCAGGAAACATTAACATAAACAATGGTAAATTAAAGACATACATTGCAAATAAGTTAATTGAAGAATATAACATTACAAAAGGCGTGGTAAATTATAACTATACCCTTCCTACAAGCATGGATAAAGGTGAATATAATCTTACATTCATTTATGATGGAAATGAATCGACAAGTGCTGCTAGAAAAACTGTTAATATTAAAATCAATCCTATGACACCAGTATTTTCATACAATAAGACAATTGTTCGTGTAGATACTAATGCAAGTTTGATATTAAAAATTGGAAATGGATTGTCAAATAAGAATTATTATCCCGCAGATGGAGGAAATGTATCTGTTAAGCTTAATAATAAAGTATTAACTGACACCAATGGAAAAAATATAACAGGTATTGTAAAAAATGGAAGCATCACATTTAACTTCATTGCAATCAGTCAGTTGATGGGAAATAATAATATTACATTCAATTATTATGGAAATTCCAAGTTCAGTTCATATTCCCAAACATATGCAAATGGACTTGTAGTTGTTAAACAATACAATACTGATATCAGCATATCAACTGTCCGTGGAATTATAGGTGAAAAACTTACACTTAAAGCAAACATAACTGATGTTAATAAAAATAGGGTCACCAATGGATATGTAATATTTAAACTAAATGGTATAACCATAAAGGATAATGGTAAACTCACAGGAAGTACAACTAACCTGAAAGTATATGTAAAAAACGGAACAGCAACAACAAACATAACAGCAGACCTCAACATGAGAAATGCAAAAACACTAACAGCAGTATACTCAGGATCAACCACATACAACGCATCCAGATCAAACACAGCAACAGCACAAATAGCACTAAGAAACGCATCAATAGAAGTCTCAAGTAATGTAAAAACAATAAAACAAGGACAATACCTTACAATAACAGCAAAAATATACGACATAACAACAGGACAAAGAAACACCACACTAGCACCATACACAGACGAATACGTATACTTCAAAGTTAACGGAATAACACTAAAAGATGAACAAGGAAATGCCCTGAAGGTTAAAGTAGTAAATTCAACAGCAACAACACAATACTACATTCCATTGGGACTATCTGCAGTGACAGACGGTAAAACATTCACAACAAAAAACCATACAATACTCGCAGGATATGCAAACAAAAACTACTACCCAACAGCAACAAACACCAGCACATTCCAAACAGAAAGATCAAACATAACAATACAATTCCAAAAAACTATAATAAACAAAACAAGTCATAAATTATCACTCAATGCAACAATCAAGGACTACCTGCAAAACAAAGTTATTGGACCAAACAAGTACATAATAAAAATAAACGGAATCACAATCAAAAACTCAGACAAACCACAATACTTCTATGCAACAAATGGAAACATAAACATAAACAACCTAAACATACCCTCATACACAACATACAAAAGCATAGAAATAGTTACACAAGACAGACTAGCATACAAAAGCCAGAGAAATATGACAACCATTATTAAAACAATTAACTAAAAAGATATGACCTTCTTAATTTTCTTTTTTTCTATAAAAAAAATCATTCAAAGATTAACAATAAATATTTAATATGAAATTTTTATACTTTGAACAATTAAGTTTATAAAGTAAGTTTACAATAAATAAGTATTATGTATTTTTTTATACAATTAAAAAATTATTAATGGTTTAGATTACATGAGATATACAAAGATTATTAATTTGTTTCTTCTTATACTTTTATCCATCTTTTTGGTAGGAATAGTTAGTGCATCAGATGCACCCGATTATACCAATACTTATGATGATAAGATAGAGGAAAATAATCACAGCACAAATGATTTAACTTATGATGTAGATAATAATGAAATCAAGAAGGCTTCACTAATTAAGGAAGATAAAAACCTTAAAAATTCAAATATAACCAATAATCTTAATGATACAGAAAATATTGAAACAACAAATAACACCTCAACAGATTATCCAGAGAACAACAGTCAAGAAGAAAACACAAACAACAATACAAAAACACTTACTTCAGTCATAGTATCAACCAGCAAAGGAATAATTGGAAACAATTTAACTTTAAATGCAACAGTACTGGATGAAAATGATGAAAATGTAACTAATGGATATGTTATCTTCAAATTAAATGGTGTTACCATAAAAGATAATGGTAAACTCACAGGAAGTACAAATAACCTAAAGGTATATGTAAAAAACGGAACAGCAACAACAAACATAACAGCAGACCTCAACATGAGAAATGCAAAAACACTAACAGCAGTATACTCAGGATCAACCACATACAACGCATCCAGATCAAACACAGCAACAGCACAAATAGCACTAAGAAACGCATCAATAGAAGTCTCAAGTAATGTAAAAACAATAAAACAAGGACAATACCTTACAATAACAGCAAAAATATACGACATAACAACAGGACAAAGAAACACCACACTAGCACCATACACAGACGAATACGTATACTTCAAAGTTAACGGAATAACACTAAAAGATGAACAAGGAAATGCCCTGAAGGTTAAAGTAGTAAATTCAACAGCAACAACACAATACTACATTCCATTGGGACTATCTGCAGTGACAGACGGTAAAACATTCACAACAAAAAACCATACAATACTCGCAGGATATGCAAACAAAAACTACTACCCAACAGCAACAAACACCAGCACATTCCAAACAGAAAGATCCGACATAACAATACAATTCCAAAACACAACCATAGACAAAACAAGCCACCAACTATCATTAAATGCAACAATCAAAGACTACCTAAACAATAATGTAATAGGACCAAACAAATACATAATCAAAATAAACGGAATCACAATCAAAAACGAAACAAAGCCACAATACTTCTATGCTACAGATGGAAACATCACAATAAGCAATCTAAGCATACCCGCATATTCAACATACAATAGCATAGAGATAGTTACACAAGACAGACTTGCTTATAAAAGCCAGAGAAACACTACCACTACAATTGAGATTACAGAAATAGTGATAATAGATAATGAGACATTCCTTAGCTTAGATGATACAGGTAATGAAACTGCAATTACAATGAATATTACACCAGTAGATGGAAAACCGGATATTTCCAGGCTAGGAGCAGATTATGTTTTTGCTGATGAAGAAGGAGTGTATAATATAACTGTTGCTGAAATAGTTAGAGTAAGACAATTAGACAGTTATTGTCAACAGATATATGGTTTCACACCGAAGTATACATTTTTCAGAACTGAAAATTCAAATATTAAATATGTTATCAGTCGTGAAAAATGGAATGTTATTATAAGGGCACTGAATAAATACCATGTAGATCAGGGATATGATTCTGTTGGATTCCCTTATATGATTACTGTGAATTTAACTGGAAAGATTCGTTATACTCCAATATACTTTGATTATCAGGAATGGATTAACGGTGAAAGATATACTTGCGGACCAACTGCTATGAGTATGATTAGTCAGGGCTTAAATGTATATAGAAGTGAAAGAAAACTTGCAGGTGTATATCTTACAACTGCTGCATATGGAACGGATGAATCCAACATCATCAAGTATTCACCTCTTGTTAATATGACTTTAACAAATATTAACAATACTAAGGAATCTGTGAAAAGTGCATTGGAAGAAGGTAGTATGATATTTTGGCATATTAATGGTCATTATATGGCAATAGCAGCATATAATTCTGTTAATGATACATTTTTATGCTTAAACCCAAGTGGTCCCAGCCACAATATTAATGCTGTACAATGGGCAACATGGACTGAAGTAATGAATACTGATAAGGCTCTTAAGGAAAATGGTTTTATGAAAGTAACACCATCATATTATTTGAATTCAACTATTATGGAATTTGTGAAAAATTATTATTATAACATGGGCGGCAAATACACTGCACCTGCAAATTCACAGATGGTTAACACCGAGGATAATCCTTCAATAGTTACAATAGATGTGCCGTCAGAATAATAGTATAATATTAAGAGAATATTAATTGATTGAAGTAGAATAAAACAGGTGATTATTTAAATTAATGAATTAATTTTAAATAGACGCCAATCCAACTTTTTTTACCTTTATCTTTTTTTTAATCCGTGATTTAGTTCAATAATTACTTATCATAATTAAAACATTCAATTATCATAGCCTTTTTAAAATATTTTAATTATTTTTCATACATTTGCTTTTGTAAATTCATATTTTATCATATTTCTATTTCTTAAGTGCATATAAACATACTGGTAATGCAAGTAATGTGATAAATGATGATATGATATATAATGGTGCATATCCTGTGCCTTGTGATACAAATAATCCCAGAAGTGCAGGTCCAAATCCCATTGTAGCATCACAGAATATGAAAAATGTTGATAACGCATATGATCTTCGATTTTTACTTGTATTTCTTGTGACTATTGTTGTGCATGCAGAACTCAAGGTTCCAAATCCTAAAGCTGCACATACTGCACATATGATGACTGTAATATTTGATGGCATCAATGATATTAATAAAAGTCCTATGCTTTGAGCAATTATTCCAGTTATACAAACTAGTTTATCACCATTTTTGTCCTGTATTTTACCTGCTACAGGTCTTGTTAAAACTAAAGACAGTGAATATATGATGAAAAACCATGAAAATATACCGGTCAGATTTACTTCAGCTGCATATAATCTGTAGAATGATAATATTGAAACATAGCCCAGACTTGTAAGAGCTGTGAATAGTGAGACAGGTATTGCATCATATTCTATTATTTTCTCC
This sequence comes from Methanosphaera stadtmanae, assembly GCA_015062825.1. Taxonomy (GTDB): domain Archaea; phylum Methanobacteriota; class Methanobacteria; order Methanobacteriales; family Methanobacteriaceae; genus Methanosphaera; species Methanosphaera stadtmanae_A. The sequence continues at coordinate 14,416 of SUTR01000012.1, read as the reverse complement.
AATCCCGTATATGCATGGTTAGCGTTCATGTTTTTATAAGTGTTTTTTTCATTTTTCATTTTTGGATCATATTTATCCACATCCAATATGATTATACTTATTAATGCTATTAGTGCAAATAGACTTGCGGCTAAAAAAGATCCTCTTGAGCCCATAGTATCAAAAAGAATACCTCCAATATATGGACCTAAACCTACAGATATTGTGGTTCCAAGCATAAAATAACCAAATGCTTCACCATACCTAGTCTTTGGAAGAATTTCTGATGCTATTGTTACTATTGCATTTGCTGATGCTCCAAATCCAATACCATGTATAAATCGAACAATTAAAAGCAATGAAATGTCATCCACAATAAAATAGAGCAGACATGCTAAAAAATGTATGGTCATGAAGATTAATGCGATGCTTTTATATGTTTTCTTTTCTAATGCATTACCTGAATATATTCTGGAACATAATCCTCCAAAGACATAGATACCAGATACCAAACCTGCGATTGCTGCTGAAGTCCCCATTGATGTGGCATATTCGGTTACGGTAGACATTAATGCATACATCACTAATGATGTGAACAACAATGCTGAGAAGATTAGAAGAAATGATTTTGTAAATATTTTTTCATTCTGATTTTCATTTTCCATATATGTTCATCCTATTTTTTTAATCATGGATTTTCTTTAAACATTACAATAAATTTTTCTAAAGAAAATCTGGTATAATGAAAAGGTCCTCTGTGTAGACACTTATATTATGCCCAGCATCTTTAATCCAATGTAAGTTACTAATATTATATGTAATGCTTTTAGTTTTCTTGCATCAATGTTTTTTGACAGACCTGCTGCATATCCTGCTACTATTGTACTTGTTAGTGTTAGAAATGCAAATTGTATTAGATTAACATATCCTACAGATAATGGTGGAAGTCCTGCCACATCCCATCCTATTATTATATACGTTATTAATCCTCCAAGGGATGTTGCAATTATTGATGCTGATGATGTTCCTATTGCCTTGTGAGTTGGATAATGCAATACTATTGTAAGTACGGGTATCATTATTACTCCGCCCCCAACACCCAACAATCCACATAGCAGTCCGGCCATTAGTCCAAGCATTGAATGTCCTATCAGACTGTGGCTGATATTATCATCATTATCAGGGTATTTAATTAGTATCATGTTTATTACTGCAATGATACACATTAGTCCAAAGAGTATTTTAAGTAATCCTACATCAACATGTGTTGATATGAATGCTCCACAAATTGCTCCTAGAAATCCAAGTATCATTAATGGTTTTAGATGTTCTTTTACAACCATATGATTTTTTTCTTGTTTGTGTGTGGAGTTTATCATTGTGACAAATATTACAGCAAGACTTGTTGCAAATGACATAGGTATTGCTATCTCGTTTGGTGTGTCCATTATCAATAGGAGGTAATATTGTATTGGTGTTAGTATCATTCCACCACCTACTCCAAGTAATCCTGCCATTAATCCACCGAAGCATCCTCCTATTAATAGGAGTATTAAATATATTATATAGTCCATTTTGTCTTCACATTTTCTGGTTATATTAAAATACTTTCAAGACAATAAGTATATGTAGATATGTATCTTTTTTTTACAAGATATGTTTTTTTGATGAAAACTTGGTACTTGATTTTAATTATTTTCAATGGGATGTGTTTAGTATTTATGCTATAGAAGAGATTAAGGGTGTAGGCAGTAAGATTATTGACAAGATTTTGGAGTGTTATTCCTCTTATGAGAATTTTGAAGAGTCAATCAGAGCTTATGAGATTGATAAGCTTATGAGCATTCCAGGTCTTAGTAGACAGAAGGCTTTGGAGATTGCAAGATTTGTTCTGGACAAACAGCAAGATGAATTTCTTAAAACTACTCAGGCAGAGACTATATATCAAGATATAATTAATCGTATTTTAACATTTACCAATACAGAATATGCAAGAAATCGCGTATTACTATTAACACCTACAACAGATTATGATGAAATATCAAAGAGAAATGAAATTATAATGAAGACACTGGACAATACCAAAAATCTTGACTATGATTATATAAGAAAACTTTACCAAAACATTACACCATTAAATACCAATTGCAAAGCAAAATTCAACGATACCTATGCAATTCTATGTGAAGACTATGAAGATTATATGGAACTGCTGGAACGTGGATTGAACAAATACTGCAATATTTATCCGTTAGAAAACAATACAGACCTAAATGAATATGAATATATAATTTACATATATAATGATTTCAATACAGATCCTGGAGAAACATCAAATATAATCACAGTAAGCAATAAAAGTCCGGATTATGAAATACAGCCGGCTGTAGAACTAGAATTCTACAGACAAAACAGGCCAATACTAGAAAATGTATTTAACTTAAGAAAATATCTTAATTTAGACACATGCATAGACAAGGTACTTGAAACACTTGATGAGATTACATTAGAAAAACATGAAGACCTTGAGGTAACAGGCATTATAGAAGACATAAAAGATAAAACAGACAAGCAAATAGAACAACAAATAAAACAGATTGATTTGAGCGGAGAAGAAGTACTGCAATTGTTAAATAATGAAAACTTACCGCCAAAGATAATGACCATATTTAACAAGCAATTAGATATTGCAAAAGATGAAATAAAAAAACAAACCGGAATATACATTGATCCATTCATAATAAAATACCCATTAGAAATAGACTATGATGAAATAAAAAGAGTACAGGAAAACAATCGAGCAAACCATCATATTAAACAATATGAAAAGGAATTAAATGCATGTGTTAAACTTGAAAAATTCAAGGAAAAAATCATAGAAGAAACAACAGAACTAATCCACTATGACTACCAGTTTAGCCTTGCACACTTTAGTAAATACTATAATCTAACAATACCTAATATTACCAAGGAGTATGTACTTGAAGGAGCATTACACCTTACACTAAAGCAACAGGAACATGAAGAAAATCTTGAAACACAGCCCATAAACTATAACTTAGATGATGACAACAATATTATTCTACTTACTGGTGCAAATAGTGGTGGTAAAACCACATTACTTGAAACATTAGCCCAACATACTATCATGACCCATATGGGACTTGGAGTATGCAGTAAAACAGCAAGGATAGCCCAAACCAGTGAAGTATACTACTTTACAAAGAAACATTCCCTTAATGCAGGGGCATTTGAAACATTTTTAACATCATTCATACCAGTAGTTGTTGGACGAGAAAGAAAATTAATATTAATTGATGAACTTGAATCAATAACAGAACTGGAAGCTGCAATAAAGATTATCATAGGATTTATTGAACACATACAGGACAAACAATCCTATGCTATTATTGTAACACATATGGCATCAGAGATACTTAAACATACAAATGATGTGAAAATTAGAACTGACGGTATTGAAGCAAAGGGTCTTGATAAGGATTATAATTTAATAGTTGATCGTAGTCCTAGAATTAATTATCTTGCAAACAGTACACCAGAGCTTATTCTTACAAGAGTATATGAAAAATCAGAAGAACCTATAAAAAGTGTTTATAAGGACATATTAGATAAGTTTAAAGATTAAACAATACCCTAACATCCTCTTTTTTAAATAATTTATTAAAATATTATTGCCTGTTTACTAACTCTCCAGATCACAGGTAGATTACCAACATTCCTCCCCAAGCAACCCTCGTACCAGGCAGTCATGAATTAATATCAAATTCCATTACAGATTAAGCATATGAATGCTTAAGATATTAACCTATTATGAATAAATCATAAATGTAGACAATATATATTTATGTAAAAAGTATTATTTTAAATTAATTAGAGTCCGACAAAATTATTTTTGATAGAAAGAAATTTAATGTAAATGGTGTGGATTTAAATATTTTACATTTTATTGTGTTTTGGCTGAAAAGTGAATTCCTTCTTAGAATGTAGCTCCTTTTCCACCATCAAATCTTCACTGCCACTCATTCCAACTCCTGAAGTGGATGTGTATGTTCGTGATAATATATTAAATGATGATTCCATATTAGCAAAACATCCATAATATGCAAAAGACACTACATTTATAACATTAAATGCATCAGCAGGTACTTGGTTTATTTCAATGTATTTTCTCATATTTTTTGTTGCCTTATCTGCATTCAAATGCTTAGCATATACCTCTTTCTCAAACATGTACTAATGATGGTAACTTCTAGTTTATTAGACCATAATCTTTAATATATTTTTCAAAGTTTTTCCATTTGTCATGAAATTCTTTTCCTTATGTTGCCCATCTTTCAAGGAACTGTATTTGATAAAACAAAGAGTAATACTGCAACAATCATGAAAAAAAATATCTCTTCAACTTCAACATTACAGTATGCTAGTAAAAAAAAAGGATTAATCAACGCACTACCTCTTGATGAAGAAAAACAACAACACTCCAACCCGTAGACTACGAACATAAATGCACCGACAACAAAAGATTATTCTAAAAAAAACACAAGCCAAAAAAATACATAAAACACTAAAAATCTTACCATAATATAATAATTACCACCACATTATCTAAAAACAACTTATATTTATATAAAATTTGCTATCGTTAAAGAATATAAATCATATAACTTAAGAATACATTATAAATAATTAAGAAAAAAATTCAAACATTTGTAATTATTATTTAAATTTAAAAAATAAAGGATAATTTAATAATATCTAATTATAAAATATAAATTAATAATAAAATTTATATGAAAAATTTTAAAAATATAATAAAAAATAAACATAATTACTAATGGTTAAAAAAATATCTTAATAATAAAATAAATTAAATAATAATTCTTATAACCTTTAAATATTACACAAACACGTCACATTTGTTCAATTTCTCATATAATCATTTTATTATTAACTAAATATACAGAAGATGAATGAATATGAATAAGAATATTAAAAGAATATTCTTTGTATTAACAATTGTTACTTTACTTACAACTGTAGGAGGAGTATGTGCAACAGATGATACTAACAGCACAGCTGCTATTGATAATATTGTAAGTGATGCTGCTGAGACTAATATTGATTCTACAGCAATAGAACCTGTGCAAACTACAAGTAATAATATCAATACAAAGATAATAGAAAAAGAAGAAAAAAACTTAAAACAAGAGTCCACACCAATAATAATTAATTCAGAATCAGATTTTGATAATCTATTCGATTCTGATGGCTATTTAAGTGGCGTAACAGATGGTTCAACAATCAAAATAAATACTGACATTTCAAAAAATGACAAATCATATATTATTAACAAAGCCATAAATTTAACAAGTGATAACAATAATACAATTGATTTAGATACATCTATGGGATATAATCTTCCAGACAGTCAATTACATTATACGTCATTTAACTTTGTAGCAGGAGCTGCAGGCTCAAACATTACCAATATACATTTCCATAATACTGAAATATATGTAAACAATACAAACAGCATAGTATTTGATGGTATTAGTGTTACAGTTACAGATAATACAGTAGGTACAGAAGTAGGAATAATGTCAATACGTGATGATTCAACCAACATCACTGTTAAAAACAGTTACTTCAATACAAA
>SUTR01000012.1:0-8660 GCA_015062825.1 Methanosphaera stadtmanae | reverse complement strand
ACACTAACTAACAATACCATCACCAAAATGGTAACTGCTCAGACAGGTTCATCCTTATATAATAACACAATATTTAATGGTGTGTTAATAAATGGAGAAAATGTTAGGTTAATTAGCAATAATATAAGTAAAACAGTTAATACAACATATGACAATATCTATATGGAATTCAACCACATATGTGGTAAAATTAAAGTTCCAACAACCACAACAAATGTTACTGTAAAAAATAACATATTATGTAATGGAAAAACAGGTAATCCATCAGTATATACTAATAATTCACCTTGTGGAAGTAACTGTAATGCAATTACCTGTGACTGTCATTCAATGACAACAAACACTCATGGAACAGTAAAAGGTGCTGGTCAAACAATTGAAATTACTAGTGAAAACATATATGACTACTTTGATTTTGATGGTGAAGTATTTGAAATGCTTCGTTCAACAAGAAATCGTAATGTAGGAAACACATTTGTATTTGATCAATCAGCATTTGATGAAATGAACCAAGCTGAATATGTAAATTTCAATCTATTGAATGGAACATATCTTGGTAAAAATAATCCAGTATTAAGAACACCACTTCATGTAGATATGTATGGTCAAACAATTGCAAATTTCACTATTAACTATAATAAAAATAGAGATATTTTTGGAGGTACTATGCTTTATTTTGAAGCTGGTATGACTAATCAATATGATACAGCAGTTATGGAAAATATCACCATTAATGTAAATTATGACTATGATTTACCTTCAAGTCCGTTCAGTTTTATTATTATAGCTAATGATATGGATCCAACTCATATTCGGTATGATGAAAATAACAATCCTCTAAATCTGGAAGAATTACTAATAAAAAATTGTAATATTACTATGGAAATACCATCAGACAATATAAACTGGGATTCCTATAGCAAACCTATTCTAATTCCTATTGAAATATTTAAAACATCACAAAATATAGATGGTGTTTCAGTAAATGGTAAATATACAGTTTTTGAGAATAATAATATTACTTTAAAAGAATTAGAATACTATGGTAATTATTCAACAATATGGTCTATATACAACTGTAACAACAATACAAAAATACTTAACAACAATATGTACATGAGTGGAACAAAATACTTATATGCAATAGAAAATACCGCATCCAACAATACAATATCAGGTAACAACATAGTAGTAAACGGTACACATTATACTGCAGGAGTATACATAACTGGAGCAAATATGCAGAACAACACTGTCGAAAACAACAACATAACATTATACTCAGGTTATGGACATGCAGGAACCAATGGCCTTGAAGAAGACAGTGGATATGCTGTTGTAATAGAAGACAGAGGTTATGGTGGAGCAACATATGATGAAAAGAAAGGAAGTGCAGTATACAACAATAAAATACTAAACAACAACATCACATCATATGGTAACAACCCATACAGCATAGAACACTTTGGTGGAAAAAACACCACAATAGCAGGAAACAACATAACTGCATATGGATACAACCCTGCAGGCATAGCACTTACAGGAGTAAATGTAACCATAGAAAACAATACTATAAAATCATATGCAATCACCAATGTAACTGGTGGAACAGTAGACTACTTCCCAGCAGTAAGTACAGGTATATTACTCCAATGGTCAAAAAATACAACTGTAAATAACAATATTATAGAAGTAGAAAATGGAACCGGCATAACAGCTAGGAAATATACTGAATTATACATAACAAACAACAACATCACGACAACTGATGACTATGCAATTGAACTAAATGATATTGTAGATGCATCAGTAACTGATAATACTCTTATTGCAAGAAATTTAAAAGGTGATGCATCAGTTACAGATAATAATGGAACAAATAATGTAATCCAAAACAATCAACCAGCAGAACCTGCAAAGGAATATTCACTTAAAATAAACACGATAGAATTTACACAAGGAACTAATACAACCGTTTCAGCAAGCATATACTATGGAGATGACGTGGCAGCAAACATTTCCAACGGTAAAATAGTATTTAAAGTAAATGGTAAAACCCTTAAAGATTCTAACGGTAAAATAATATATGCTAAAATAGTAAATGGTACAGCTACAATAGAAGATTATGAAGTACCTTCAACATGGAAAGAAGGCTCAACAATACAAGCAGTATACTCAGGATCAGCCCAGTGTAAAAAATTAAACAGTGAAAAAACAAACATAACCATAACCAAAGAAGAGACCACACTCACAATCACACCAATAGAACAAACAAGACCAGGACAAACCACAACACTAACAGCAACCCTCTCTGACAACACGATAAACACTGGAAAAATAGTCTTTAAAATAAATGGTAAATCAGTCAAAGATGAAAACGGTAAAATAATCTATGCAAAAGTAACTAATGGTACTGTAAGTGTAGACTACACAATACCTGAATCAATGAAAGTCGGAAACTACACAGTAACTGCAGTGTTTATTTCATCAGATTATGATAGATTTGAAGCAAATACCACAATGACTGTAGCAAACTAAAATAAAAAAAATCAACAAATAAACTAACTTATTTGAGATTCATTAATCATAAATTCTCTATCTAATTAATTTTTATATTAAAGTATAGAGAATATGTGGATATAGGAAGAGATAGTTTCTTATTTCCACATGCAACTATTTTTTTATGTTAAAGTTTATGAATTTGAGTCATATTTTGTAATAAGCCTTAATAATGACACATTCATCGACCAAAGACATAAAATATAATTCATTTTAAGAGAAATACTTTTTTTTCTTTCAAAAAATAATTTTATCAACAATTCCGTTATTGTAATCTATTTCCTTATTTTAAATTATTTAAATAACTTTGTATATAAATAGTATCATTATTTTTCAATTGAAGAATAATTCGTTAATAAACATTTAAATTGTAATATGTGATTATATGACTAGTCAAAAGATGAAAGTATTCACATTTATTACTGTTATTCTGTTAATAATTATGTTTACAGGAATAGCTAGTGCAACTGACGGTGCTGATATTAACAGTACTGTTATGTCTGATGATTCACAGCATGTGACTTCACAGGCTGCAAGCACACCTGTAGATATTCAGGATAATAATTAAGCGAATACTCATGAGAAGAATATAGTTGAAAACACGGATGAAAAGGTAAAAGAAACATGGGATGATGAAGAACAAGAGATTACAAAAAATATTACCAAGAATATCAAAACAGATTCCAATGAAAAATATAAGACAACACTAACTATTGAAAACTTGTATGGAACATATCTTGTAGGTACTCAACTAATTGTTAGAGGTCAATTCAATGCTCCAGAATCACCTGATTTGCCAAGAGTTCAAATAGATCTTATTGTTAATAATGCTATGGCCGATACGGGATATACCACAAGTAATGGATCGTTTTATTATTATTATACACTTATGACACCAGGAACATATTTTATATATGCAAAATATGATGGATCACCAATGTATGAGGATTGTATGAGTGATAGTTTATATTTGGAGGCTAAGTATAATATCTCCATAAATTTAAATAAAGTAAACGATTCAGTTGTTGGGGAGGAAGTTCCAGTTGAAGTAAAACTTAGCGGGACCGGATTGGAAAATCTTGGACATGTGGATAAGTTAAACCTATATGAAGATGATGTGAAAGTAGGCTCATGTAATCTTAGTTATTCAACGGATAATTTTACAATTAAGTACACCCCTACAACGATAGGTAATAAAACATTTAGGGGTCTAGATTATTCGTCCTTCAGAAAGCATTTGTAAGTCTGTTTTTGTAGTGTATCCTTGGTTTATGATTGGTGATGCTAATAATACAGTTAGTATGGTTGTCTTTTTCACTGATTCTGTTGTATAATTGTGGAAGTGTTTTAAGTTTAGTCCTTCTTTTAGGAATTTGAAAAAGTCTTTGATATGACTTCTTACATATTTGATTCTTTTTCTTTTGATTATATTTTTACAAAAAGAGTTTACTAATTTTATAAATTTATTTTTATTTTCCATATCTTTTTTATTTTGTCTAAAATATTCTAGTGGACAGGTTAATGCGTTGTTTAGTTTTTCTATGTTGAAATTAGATTTGGTGAGTATTAATGGTTGGATATGGTATTTTTTTAAGCCTATTTCATAGTTTTCATAATTATAATATCCTCAATTAGCAAGTATTTTATCATTATGGTGTAGTAGGTGGTGTTTTTTCATTTGTTCTAGTATTTCTAGGAATATTTGGCTGTCATGTGGTGAACCTGGATGTATTACGAATAAAACAGGCATCATGGTGTTGTAATCTAATACAAAAGTTCCTTTAAAGCCTATGTAGAAGCCAATACTTGTTCCATGGCCCCATTTTGGGTCTTTATTTTCAAGATTTTTCTTGGAAATCTTCTTACTATCAAAATTATAATCAACATCTAAGGGAGTTGCATCAATTAAATAGGTATGTGATTTAACTCTATTATTTCTATTAAGGTATCTGATGATAGTGTTCATGGTTTTTTCTATAGTTTCTGCAGGAAAACGTCCTATAAGCTCTGTGACTTGAGAAACTGACAAGATGATTTTAACATTAAAAAAGGATCTAACTTCTGGTTTCCTATTTATCTCGTCAATGATGTATGAAACCTTTAAATTAAAAAATTGACTAATAAAAATAACTTTTAATGAAAAATTAAACTTATCTAATGGTTTGATACCATTTGAAGCTATTATATGTTGAATTCTTCTAGAATCAATAATATAAATATTTCTTTTAACAAACTAGTATATGGGTTGGAATTATCGAAATTTAAACCTAATAACATTATTTTCACCAATAATATGTTTATTAAAGGTTTTATTTAAATATTTCGATAATTAAAACCTTCAATCAAAATCCAAATAAAAATCAAATGTATTATTTATAAATAAGATTAATTAAATATTCAATTATAAAAAATAAGTGTTTATAGGCAGTAAAAAATAACTATTTTTCTAGACCCCTAAATTATTTTTATTTCATAAACAGATACAAAATCTTGTTATCCTAACATTTAAATTAAATCATTATTTTTTTAGAAACTTTCGTTCATTAGAAAAACTTGCAATGATTATTGTTTATAAATCCTCATTTTTAAGAAAGTCTATTATATTCATATGAATTATTCCATTTTGTGAGAAATCAAATTCATCCATTGTCAGAACATATTTTGGATAATTGTCAGGTATCTTCTCCAATGGTCCAAATTCTCGTGTAACTGTTTCTTGTGTGCTTAATATATATGATACTTGTATGTAAATTTTACTTTTGTTTTTTTCACATACGAAATCCACTTCTTTGTTTTTAATTTTTCCGATATGTACTGTATATCCACGTCTTAGAAGTTCGATGTATATTATATTTTCCAGTATCCTTGGTATCCATTTTTTGTTATCATCTATGATTATATGATGGAAACCATGATCGGTTAGGTAGTATTTTTCTTCAGTTTTTAATTCCTTTTTTCCTATCAAATCATTTCTTCTTACTTTATGACTAAATAGGGATTCTTCTATGTATTGAGTATAATTTGTTATTGTGGTTCTGCTTGTTTGTTTATTTTCATTTTTCAAATAATTTGTAATGCTTTTTTTAGAAAATGTTTGGGATGTTGAGTTAATTAGATATCGTAGAAATCTTTTAAATAAGTCGACATCTTTTATAGAGTGTTTTGTCAATATGTCATTTATTATTATAGAGTTATATATATCCTCCAATATGTTTGTTTTAACATATTCATCATCTATTGATTGTATGCTTGGCATTCCACCATATTCAAGATATTTGGTCCATATCTCTTTTTCATCTATGGGTGTATCTGGGGACATATTCTGTTTTGTATATTCTAGTACTTCCTTAAATGAAAAGGGATATACTGGAATTCTTATGTACCTACCTGCCAGTAGTGTTGATAACTCCGTTGACAATAGTTTTGAATTTGATCCAGTTATGTATATATCCGAGTTTAAGTCTACTCTATAACTGTTAATACTCTTTTCCCATCCTTCAACTTCTTGTATTTCATCTATAAAAATATATATTTTTTCCTGTGTATTGTTTATTTGAGAGTATATCTCTTCATCTAGCTGAGTATGTGTTTTTATATGATTATATCTTCTTGATTCCAACGAAATGTATATAATGTTTTCTTTAGATATTCCTTTATTTTTCAGTTCGTCAATTGTATTTAACATCAGCTGTGTTTTTCCTGTTCGTCTCATTCCTATGAATACTTTTACAAATTCCGTATCAATTAGTTTATTTATATAATCCATGTAAGAAGTTCTTCTTAAATAAATATTAACAATCCCCATTATAATGTATAGTATAATATCTACTCTTTCAATTATAAAAATATATGTTTAATATAATTACTATTATTTAAAAATATTATAACTAAGTATAGTTAACTATACATTCTATGAATTTTTTTATAATAATGTTAACTATAGTAATCTTATGAGGACAGACATCCTAATGATTTTTCAGAATAATTTAAAAGATATGAAAAAGATGTGCTTAAAATATTAGATTAATAACAAGAGAAAAATACATGATTAAGAAATAATTAAGAAAAAAAAGCAAATACGCATACACTACTCATACTTCTTATTCAAATTTCTCAAACTTCCATAGACAATTATATAAATTCATTGATCCCTATAATGATAGAATCATCCTAAATAAGAAAATATATGGTTCATATGTTTTATATGGAACAAAATTTTAACAATTCTCTAAAATTTATAGGAAAATTTATTTATACTGTGTAAAATATATAGATATCCTATGACAATTACATGAAAAAATAATATACAATGCATTATATTACATAAATGTATGATTAAAATAATAAATATACAAAACTTCATTTAAATTATGAATGTACTGTTTCATATATGATGAATTAGTTGATAAGTCTAAAGCAACAATGACTTAAGCATATGATTATAAACAGAAATTATGAAAACATAATTAAATTATAAAAATAAGTTTCGAAAAAAAAGAAAAAAGTAGGTTTAAATATGAATGATCTTAAGCTGTTATGGTTAGTGCTTTAGTTCCATATTTAACTGGATTTGATTGAGTATTACCATTATATGCTAATAATATTTCATATGTACCTTTCTTAAGGTTGCTTGGTAATGTGTAATCCCATTGTGCTATTCCGTTGGATACTATTTTTGTAGTGGATATTTCTTGTCCATTTTTATCTATTAAAGGAACTGTTTTACCATTTACCTTGAATATGTATTTTCCACTGATGACTTTTGTTTTGGTTTCGGCATTTAACAGTTGAGCTGTTACTTGGATTTTTTGTCCTGCTTTTGCTGTGATATTGTTGATTGTTACTGTTACATTCTGTTTGTGTATTGTTGCTGTTGTGTTGAATTTTAGCATGTTGTATCTGTAGTTATTACCTAATGTTACTGTTACTGTGAATTTTCCTTCTGGAAGATAAGGTAATGTAAATTTAACGTTAAGTTTTCCATCTACTGTATTTGTTGAATTTACTGTCCTATCTCCTACTTTAATAGCTATTTTATTGTTTCCCCCAAGTACATTACCATTAGCATCTTTTAATGTTTTATTAAGAGTGATTACTTTTTCTGAACATCCATCTATTACAAATGAAAATGGTGCATATCCCACTTTATTAATCATCATTGTAGTTTTTGCTTCTGCACGTGAATATCCTACTTTTGAAAATACTGCTGTTATATTACGCATACGTGCTGAATATCCACGTAATGAATAGCTGAGTTTTGCCTGTCCGTTGGTTACTTTTAGCAATATATTTTTACCATTAGCATCAGTCAGGGTTATTCCATCTATTTTTATTATTGCTGTACCATCGAGTTTTTGATTGGTTGTTGCATCTGTTACTGTGACTGTAAATGTTGCATTGGTTCCTGTTTGTGCAGATGCTGGTGCTGTTACTTTTATATTAGCAGTTTTATTGAATACTTTATTTTCAGATCCGATTAATTTTATTATTCCTTTATTACGTATGATTTTTTCAACAATTGTTTTTGGAGTTTTGGTTAATGTTACATCACTAAATGAATTGTCACCATATGTTAGTCTGGAATTTACTTTGATTGCAGGATCATAATCATTATAGATTGTTACTCCTGCTACTTCATTGTCTACTGTTGCCTTTTGTGTAAATGAATTGTTTGTAACTGTTGCATTTCCTATGTTATTGTAGATTACTCCGCCTGCGATATTGTATGATTTACTGGTTAGGTCAAATATGTTTTTATCTATGGTTGCTGTGGAATTTCTTGTCCATACTATTCCACCTGCAATTCTGTCTTGGCCAGTCTGTACAAGGTTTATTTTTGTGAAATTGTTTCCAATCATTTTAAATGTACCTATTTCATTGTACATTAATCCTCCACCGATACGAGGTGCAGTGTATGAAAGGTTGTTGAATGTATTATTGTAGATGTACATGTTTGCTTCATAGTTGGTTATTAATGCACCCTGTAATACACTTGTATATGAATTGTTAGTGTTGATGAATTTGTTATTGGATATTGTTATATTTGAATCCAGATAATTGTGTATTGCACGTCCTTTGTTGTTTTCAAACAGACTGTTTTT
>SUTR01000011.1 GCA_015062825.1 Methanosphaera stadtmanae | reverse complement strand
TTGTTGAATAGTTACTTATTATTGTAAGAAGTTACAAATATATAAATCAGTATAATGTTACTTAATCTAAATTTTATGTTAACATTTAATAAACGGGAATTAATCATTTATAAAACCATAAACTCAATTAGGATTAACTTTCCCATCATATAAACTTAAAAGGAGATACTGTATGCCAATACATGAGGTAGAACAGGGTTATAATAAGAATTTAGAAAAGAAAATACAAGATTTCTGGAAAGAAAATGACATATATAATAAGACAAGTCAACTAAGAGAAAACAGGCCAAAATATTCATTCCTTGACGGACCACCATACTGTAGTGGTAGAATACATTTAGGTACTGCTTGGAACAAGACAATCAAGGATTCATTTCTCAGATATAAAAGTATGAACGGATTCAGTCTAAGACGTCAGGCAGGATGGGATACACACGGTCTTCCAATTGAACATAAAGTAGAACAGTTACTTGAAATTCAAAGCAAACAGGAAATTGAAGAAAAATATGGAATAGACAACTTTGTTGATAAATGTAAGGAATTTGCAATTAAAAACAAGGAAGACATGACCCAGCAGTTTAAGTCAATGGGTATCTGGATGGACTGGGAAGATCCCTATGTAACATATGACAATCAGTATATGGAATCATGTTGGTGGACTCTTAAAAAGGCTGATGAAAACGGCCTATTAGAGCATGATAAACGTGTAATCACATGGTGTCCACACTGTCAGACAGCACTTGCAAATGCGGAAATAGAATATGATGAAATACAGGACCCATCCATCTATGTTAAATTTGAACTTAAAGAGCAAGAATTTGAAGACTTAACAAGTTATGTATTAATTTGGACTACCACTCCATGGACAATTCCTGCAAACATGGCAGTAAGTGTACATCCAGACTTTGACTATGCATATGTGAAAGCAGAAAATAAAGAAACCGGAAAAGATGAAGTACTCCTCATGGCTGAAGGATTAATCACATCCGTATTTGGCGAAGAAGAAGTCGAAATTCTAAAAACAGTCAAAGGAGAACAACTTAAAGGACTGGAATACATTCATCCACTTAAAGAAGAAGTGCCAGCTCAAAAAGAATTCAACCACATGTTAATATTGGGTGACCATGTAACACTAGATGATGGTACCGGATGTGTACACACAGCTCCAGGTCATGGTCCGGAAGATTATGAAGTAGGTATGAAAAACGGCATAACACTCTTCTGTCCAGTAGGAGAAGACGGATGCTACACAGATGAGGCAGGAAAATACAAAGGACAATACATAAAAGACTGTAATGATGAAATAACGCATGACCTATACCACAACAATGCATTACTACATGAAGGAACAATAGACCACCGTGTAGGATTATGTTGGAGATGTAAAACACCAATCATGTACATTGCAACAAAACAATGGTTTATCAAAGTAACACAAATCAAAGACCAAATGTTAGAACAAGTAGATGCAGTTGAATGGGTACCATCATGGGCAGGAGAAAGCAGATTCAAGGACTGGGTATCAAACGCAAGAGACTGGACAATATCCAGACAAAGATACTGGGGAATACCACTGCCAATATGGACATGTGAAGAATGTGACAGTAGAGTAGTAGTAGGCTCAAAACAGGAACTAAAAGACCTCTCAGGAAATCAAGACCTTGAAGGTGACTTTGTACACAGACCACACGTTGATAACATAACAATTCCATGTGAATGCGGACATACAATGCACAGAGTACCAGACGTACTTGATGTATGGATAGACTCAGGAGTAGCCGGATGGGCAGCACTACACTATCCTGAAAACCCAACAGAACACTTTGATGAATGGTTCCCATATGATTTTATCACAGAAGGACATGACCAAACACGTGGATGGTTCTATTCACAGTTAGGATTAGGAGTAGCAGCATTTGGAAAAGCACCATACAAGAAAGTATTAATGCACGGATTTACCCTTGACTCTGAAGGAAAGAAAATGAGTAAATCCATAGGAAATGTAGTAAGTCCTGAAGAAGTAATCGAAAAATACTCAGCAGACACACTAAGATATTATCTGCTTGATGCAAACAAGCCATGGGATGACCTTAAATTTAACTGGGATGAAGTGCAAAATTCATCAAAACTATTTAACATACTATGGAATGTATATTACTTCTCCACTACATACATGAGCCTTGACAATTTCAACCCAACAGCACACAAAAAAGAAGATTTAACATTCAGACAGGAAGACCTATGGATAAGAAGTCGTATCAACACACTTATCAAGGAAGTAGGAGAAGATATTGAAGCATTAACATTTAACCGTGCAACAGAAAAAATCACAGACTTCATACTGGAAGACCTAAGCCGTTGGTATGTAAGACTCATCAGAGGAAGAACATGGGTAGAAAGTGATGATCCAGATAAACTAGGAGCATACTACACACTATACTACACACTAAAAGACCTTATAAGGACACTTGCACCAATGGTACCGCATGTAACAGAGGAAATTTACCAAAACCTTGTACGTGGAGTAGAAACAGATGAGGTAGAAAGTGTACATATGTTGGACTGGACCTACAATGAAGATGAAATAGATGAAAAACTCGAAGAAAACATGACATACATCCGTGACATACTAGAAGCTAGTGCACACGCAAGAGATGTAGCAAGATTCAAACTAAGATGGCCAGTACAAAACATAACAATAGTAACAGAAGATGAAAATGCTAAGGAAGCAATAGAATCACTAGAAAATGTACTGCTAGAACAGGCAAATACAAAGAAAATAACAATAGAAACAGAACTGGAAAATGCTATAATCATAGCAAAACCTAACATGTCAATACTCGGTCCAAAACTAAGGGGAGACTTGGGACGAGTCAAGGCATACTTTGAAAGTGAAGATGCAGATGCAGCACAAATACAAAAAGAAGTACAAGATAATGGTGTATACACCATACACTTTGATGATAAGGACATAGAACTTACCACAGAAGAAATACTATTCGAAAAAGAAGTGCCAGAAAACTTATCAAGCTGTGAATTTGAAGCAGGAAATGTATATGTAGACACTGAACTAACACCAGAAATATACTCCGAGGCAATGTCACGTGAGTTAATAAGACGTATACAGGATATGCGTAAAGACCTTGACTTAAACATCGAAGCAAATATTGATGTTAAAGTAGAATGTAGCGATGAATTTAAACAGGCAGTACTGCCACATAAAGACTACATATCAAATGAAGTACGTACAGATAATCTGGAATTCACTACAATTGTGGATGAAGATGGCGTGTATGTAAAAGATTGGAAAATAGAAGAAGAACAACTTAAAATATCTATAGAAGAATAGATTTAACAATAAAATAAAAAAAAACTTTAAAGGTTGTATGAGTTTATGGTTTTAACTGATGATGAATTAAAATATATAGAAGAAGTTTTAGGAAGACAACCTAATGAATTGGAATTAGGAATGATGGATGTAATGTTCTCGGAACATTGTTCCTATAAAAGTAG
Organism: Methanosphaera stadtmanae; assembly: GCA_015062825.1. Classification (GTDB taxonomy): domain Archaea; phylum Methanobacteriota; class Methanobacteria; order Methanobacteriales; family Methanobacteriaceae; genus Methanosphaera; species Methanosphaera stadtmanae_A. Next base: position 50,452 of record SUTR01000011.1, on the reverse strand, counting down.
CAGACCAATACTAAGAAACTTCCCAACAGATGGACCTGATGTAATATTGGGTCCGGGTGATGATGCAGGAATAGTAAATCTAACAGATGAATATGCACTTGCAATTGGTATGGAAAGCCATAACCATCCCTCTGCTGTAGAACCATATGGTGGGGCTGGAACAGGTATTGGTGGAATAGTAAGAGACATCATAAGTATGGGAGCAAAACCAGTAGTACTGCTTGATGCATTAAGATTTGGACATATGAGTGACCAAAGATCAAAATACATATTTGACTATGTAGTAAAAGGAATCTCCGACTATGGAAACCGTATAGGAGTACCAACAGTAGGTGGGGAAATAGAATTTGACGATAACTTCCAATACAATCCAATGGTAAACGTTGTATGTGCAGGACTTGTAAAAAAAGATGAAATAGTCTATGGATCAGCACCAGTAGTAGGGGATGTGTACCTCTTAATGGGTGGAACAACAGGACGTGACGGAATACATGGAGTTACATTTGCATCAGAGGAATTAACAAGTAACTCTGAAATAGAAGACAGGCCAGCAGTACAGGTAGCAGATCCATTTACCAAAAAACGAGTAATGGAAGCAACATATGAACTACTTGATACGCTGGATATTCATGGAGTAAAAGACCTTGGTGGTGGAGGACTGACCTGTTGTCTATCAGAAATGGCAGATAAGGGCGGAAACGGTTCATGCATAGACCTTGAAAAAATACCATTAAGGGAAGAAGGTATGACTCCATATGAAATAATGCTATCAGAATCCCAGGAACGTATGGTATTTGCAATAAGCAAAGATGATGTTGAAGCAGCTTTCAAAATATGTGATAAGCATGACTTATCCCATGCGGTCATTGGTGAAATAATAGATAAAAGAGAATTCATAGTAAAACATAACGGCGAAGAAATCTGTCATGCACCAAACATACTCTTTACAGATGCACCAATAATAGAAAGAGAAGCAAAAGCACCAGATAAGATTATAGAAGATGTGGAAATAGAAGATATTAATCCACAGGAAGCACTTCTTAAATTACTATCTTCAGAAAACATTACAAGCAAGCAATGGGTATATAGTCAATATGACCATGAAGTACAATTAAGAACAGTAGTAAAACCAGGGGATGATGCAGCAGTCATAAAAGTTGATGATGAAACATCATTTACTATAGGAACAGACTGTAACAGTACTCATGTACTGCTTAATCCATATGATGGTGCAGCTGCAGCCGTACTTGAATCCATAAACAATGCTATAAGTATGGGTGCAAGACCAGTAGCATTAGTAGATTGTCTAAACTTTGGAAACCCAGAAAAGCCAGAAGTATTCTGGCAATTCAAAGAAGCAATTGGTGGTATGAGTGATGTAGCACGTAAATTTAACGTGGCATTTATCAGTGGTAATGTAAGCTTCTATAATGAAACAGAAGGAGTAACAGTAAATCCATCACCAATCGTTGGAACAGTAGGAGTTCTAAACAACAATTACATTAAAACAATGACATTCAAAGAGGAAGAAGATGTAATTTTACTAGTTGGTAATACATATGATGAACTTGATGGCTCACAATATTATAAGGAAATCTATGACTTGGTACAGGGTTATCCTCCAAAACTAAGATTAGAAGAAAACTTCAATGTATCAAATACAATAAAAGAGTTAATTCAGGAAAACAACAACAGCATAACCTCTGTACATGACCTATCCAAGGGTGGACTTGCAGTGGCATTAGCACTTATGAGCATTAAATCAGATATGGGAGCAAGTATTAATATTGATAACATACCATCTGTTGATGAATTAACAATTAGTCAAAAGTTATACTCCGAATCACTCAGCAGATTTATAGTCACAGTCAAGAAAGACAGCATATCTGAAGTTACTAAAGTGTTAGATGATAACAAAGTAGCATATGCACAGATAGGATGTGTTGAAGGTAAAAAACTAACAATAAAATCAGATGATGAAGTACTGATAGATTCAGATATTGATGAATTAAAAACAGCAAATACAACAACAATAGAGACACAAATGGCTTAAATATGTGAGGTATTTAAGACTTAACTCTAATTAATTATCGTGGAGGTTGATTATGAATGCTTTATGGTATTATGCAATAGGATTTATAGTAGTATGGATTCTAGCATTTTTCCTAAAAGGTAAATTTGATAATATTAGTGTTGAAGGCTTTGTGTTAATGCTTAAAACAGATAAACTGGAACATTTAATAGATAGGATAGCTTCATGGTCTCCACGCTTTTGGAAATATTATATTAATATTTCCATTCCTCTTGGAATATTCTTTATGGTACTGATGCTTGTGTCATTGTTCATATCATTACAGATGATGTTTGAAACACCAACAGTATCATTAATACTGCCAGGTGTTGACATTCCAGGTTCTCCAATATATATTCCATTTGCAACAGGATTAATAGCACTTGCAACAGTACTTATAATACATGAAGGCGGTCATGGGGTACTGGCTCGTGCAGAAGATGTACCTATTGATTCGGTGGGTTTACTTTTATTTGCAATTATTCCCGGTGCATTTGTAGAACCTAATCAGGATGAACTAATGAAGATAAATGGATTTAGTCGACTGCGAGTATACTTTGCAGGGCCAATGTTTAACATGGGATTATGTGCAGTGGCATTGATAATCACATTACTCTTAAGTAGTGCAATGGCGGGGATTTATGTAACTGATGGTATAGAAATTGACAGTGTAGTACCTTCAAGTCCCTCAGATGGAGTACTAGAAAGTGGTATGGTAATCAAATCCATCAATAATGTATCTACACATAACTCCAGTGAATATATAGGTTACTTATCTACCAATCATGTTGGTGATAATTTGACGATTGTAACAGATAAGGGCACCTACTCGATTCAGACATCGTCAAATCCTAATAATCAGACCCAATCATATATAGGTGTAAGGTCTCATGAGCATAAGGTAGTTTCTGAATCTGCAAAAAGGCAGTATGGTACAATTATACCGGCAATGCTTCCAACACTTCATGAGATATTTTATCTTGTATTCTTCCTTAACTTTGCAGTAGGAACATTCAATTTACTGCCTATGAAGCCATTGGATGGGGGATTGATATTGGAGGAGATACTTAAGACTAAAATTACCCCATCAAGACGTAAGGAATTCAACAGTAGATTAAATTCATTTACTCGCTTCTTGCCTATGGGTATTCGTTGTTTTATTAGCAGATGTTTTAACAGCATATTGAATTTCATATCAAAACATGAACTTAAGGATGATACTGTAGGAAAAATTACCAAATGGCTAAGCACATTATGTATATTTATACTGGTAGTGCTGATTGTTTATGGTTTTGTTCCTGCAATAATGTCCATGTTCTAACCTTCTTTATTTAATTTTTTTTAATATTTTTTTCTATTTTAATTTATTTCTCAAGATTTTCTGTTTATTTTTATCAATAATTTTATTAATTTATTAAGTCAAATATTATTACATATAATTATAATTATTATAATATTTTTTAATTATACGAACTAATTTGTTGATTTAAATGATAAGAAATAGAACATCAATGATTCTTATACTTTCATTAATGTTACTTGCAATCATAGGATTATCAGCAGTATCAGCAACAGAGGCAGTTGATAACAGCACAACAGATAATACTGATGCTGTAAATATTCATAATAGCTATGATAATTCACAAGTAACATCTGATAACTATAAGAATATAGGAGAAAATAATAAGAAAAATCTAAAAGGTGATGAAGCCGATTCATTCACAAATTTAGAAGCCGAACTAACCGATAAACAGGAAGTCACATTAAACAATGACTATACAAAAGCTGATGATGAAACAGCAATTACAATAAACAATGATATAATCATAGATGGAAATGGACATACAATATCATCATCAAACGGAACATTCGACATTACAAACAAGGCAAGTGTCACACTTAAAAATATAATACTTACTGGAAATAATGGAACAAACTCATTAATAACAACAAATGGTAACCTTACATGTATCAATGTAACGTTCACAGACAACAATATCATAACTACGGGTACAATGGTTGAGATAAAAACAAATGCAAACTTATCATTAATAAATTGTACAACCAAAAATCAATGCTCAACAGCAGCGTTTGACCTAAATTCCAACTCCAATATAATAGTATCCGATTCAGTATTTGATAATATATATTCATTAGGTGGGGCAATACGTCTAAGAAATAGAAATATAAATGCAACAATCACCAATTCAAACTTTACAAATAATCATGGTTCAAACTATGGTGGAGCACTATACTGTAATAACATAAATCAAAAAATCATAGTAGATAATTGTTACTTTGAAAACAACTCTGCAACTACTCGTGGAGGAGCAATAAGAACCAATGGTAACTTAACATTAACAAATTCCATATTTGTTAACAATAATCTTACAACTGAAACAACTATGTATGCTAAAAAAGGTGGGGCATTATGGTTATCATCAGGAAATGCATACCTACAAAACAATACAATGAATGACTGTGAAGGATTAAGTGCAGAAATATATAATGATGGTGCAACAATACTCTCTCCAATAAATATGGTGATATCTAACGTAACAACACAGGAAGATATGGAATATAACATCACAGTAAATATGACTGATGACAACGGAAACAGCATAGACTTATACTCAGTAACAATATCCATATATGATATGGAGGATAACCTCATAGAAACACATACACTTGAACATAATAATTCAAATATCATCAATGGTACTGCAATATTCAATCTAGTAGCTGAAATAGAAATGGGAAATTACATTATATTCTTAGCTAATGATGAAGAAGAAGTATTAAATCCAATAGTATCAGATGCAAATCTAGTAGTTACAAAATCACCATACCTAAAATATCGTCAAATACAACAGATGATTGATGATGCACAAGAAAATGATGTAATCACATTGGAATCAGACATAAGACGTGGAAATTCAGAGGATAGTGTAATACTTAACAAGTCAATAACATTGGATGTAAACAATCATGTTTGGGATGCCAAAGGTGAACGTATATTTGATGTAGTTGATGGAGCTATTGCTACTGTAAAGAATATGGAAACAATAAATGTAGGTAATACCTATCCATTATATACAAATGCACAGGGAAGATTTGCAAATATAACAAATGGTAGTCTAACATTAGAAAATGTACATATAATAAATAGTACAGCACCAGTATTTGGATCAAATATGGTGGGAACATTCCTCAACGTTTCAAGAAACAGTAACTTAAACTTGAATAACTGTACAATAGAAGATTCACAGGCAACAGTCATACTCTCAGAGGGTACAGTTAACATAAACAATACAATCATAAAAAATATCTACAATCCGGGAACTGATTATCAGGGACTTATAGAAAACCGTGGAAAACTTGACATAAACAATTCCCAGATAATAAACAACACAGCAAACCTTGCAACAATATATGGTATGCGTCAATCACAGCCAATGACAGTAGACAACACATCATTTATCAATAACACAGCATTCCATGGAAGTGGAATGGCAATAAGAACCAATGACAAAACAAACATAACTAATTCCATATTCATTAACAATACAGGAGCTGCAATGAGCAGTAAAGGAGGAGCAATTTATAGTAATGATGACTTATATGTATATAACTCAACATTCATCAATAACTATGCCTATGGAAACAATGGTTCCATAATCTATGTAGCCAATGGAAACTTAAACATATCCCATTCAATACTGGTAGCATTAAATGCAAGTACAGTTAAAGCAATATATAATGAAGCAGAAGGAGAAACTACGGCAGTAGCAAACTATAATTGGTGGGCAACAAATACCACTCCACAATCCCTTGTAGGATCTGGAAAATATTATGACTACAGCTCATGGGATGAAGAAGAGTATGACTGCACTCCAATAGAAGTGAAATATTGGGTAGTATTAAACAGCAGTGTAAATCCTAGTGAAAATATAAATTATAAGGATACCATAGAGGTAACTACAACATTAAACAAGTATACTGATGGAACAAACTATTATGACTTGGATGTACCATTACAGGATACATTATATGTTAATTACACATCAGATCGTGGAAACTTCAGTCAAGACAGTGCAATCATCACAGGTGGAATTGCAAAAGTAAACTATACAGTAACATCCGCTGATTCAACAATAAATGTAACTTCATACACAGAAAGCAATATATTACACATTCAGGCAACAATGCCAACACCACAAAAAGTAGTGCTTAATGATGGAAACTTCACATACTACTTCAATGACGATGGAACAGTTAAAGAGGATATAATACATCCTAACGATGAATTACAATTTGAAGGAGAATTCAATAATAGAAACATAATAATAACAATGCCATTAAACATAACAACAGCAACAACACAAGCAGTATTTAACAATGGTACCATAATAGTTAAACAAAAGGCAGGCGGTACAATAATCAGTGATATTCAGTTCAACAGCAATGACAATGATGAATATCTCATACTCGTAGACAAAACAACAAACCTAACAATAGAAAACAATACATTAACAATAGAAAACAATATCATAAACGATACACATGCAATCATAGTAAATGATGCAGATGATATAAAAATACTAAACAATACTATTACAACAATAGGACTAAGTAAAAATGTTAATTATGATGCTAATACAAAAGTATACACCTCATCTATTAATGCTGTAACAACAGATAATCTGGTAATTGATTCAAATACAATTACAACAAACTATACAGGTCAATCAGATATTTATGGAACAATAGAATCAATAGACATAAGAGGTAATTCTTCCAATAAACAATTACAACAAAATACAATGATAACAAACAACAAGATATATACACAGGCAGACAAGTATGCATATGGAGTTGTATTTAACAGCTTAGTAGCAAACAGCACAATAGACAACAATACAATAGAAACCTACAGTAACTCCTATGCAAACGGTATAGAATTATTCAATTCATCATACAACAACATAACAAACAACAACATCAAGGTAATATCAGATGAATTCACATATGCCATATATGTCTCATCATCAATTGATGAAGCAAATAAAATAATGACATCAGATCATAACAATATATTATACAATACCCTAGATTCAAAATCACCAGTAACCTACATCGTAGAATTATATCTTGCTCAATACAACAACATCAACTATAACAACATGACCTCAAATGCAAGTCGAAGTACTGCTATTGCAGGATATGGTTCAGGATATAGCAACATGTCATATAACAATATCAACATAGTAAGTACTATGGATGATGTTCAAACAACAAATTATGATGCAATAGACAGCTATCCAAACGGAATCAAATGGGAATACACATCAAGTTCCTATTCCGGACGTAACAACATAACATACAACAACATAACACTAAAAACAAATACTAATAATGCAACATATGCAGTAAACCTTACAAGCACAGCATTAAACAATATTACAAACAATTATCTAGTCGCATCAACAACAGGTAATGAATCAGTAATTGGTGATGGATATCAAAATACAATAGAAAACAACACTCCAATAACAGACTTGTCAAATATCCTCATAACAGTAGAAAACATAACAGTCCAGGAAGGAGAAATAGCACAACTAACAGTTAATGTTACAGATACTGAGGGCCAACCAATCACAGAAGGAAATCTGGAATTCAGAATAGATAATCTTACACAAACTATGGAAGTAACAAATGGTCAAGTATTATTCCAATACAACAATACCAAAGGAATATACACAGTAGATATAATCTATGAAAATGACAATCATTATACAAACATTACCACAGCAACAATAACAATAATCAAATTGAAAAATGTAACTATAGAAGTAAACGATATGATAGGATACATTAACCAGGAAATAACTATAAATGCAGTATTTAGTGATGAAGATGATATGCTAATAGAAACAGGAATTGTAGAGCTTAGAGATGCAAATGACAATCTACTTGATGTGGCAAACATCACAAATGCTGAAGTATCATTCAAACTCATATTCAATAAGCAAACAAACACCACACTCAAATTAGTATATCTTCAAAATGATGAATATAACCAAGCACAGCAGACAATAACATTAAACGTTATTAAACCGGCAACAACAATAACATTTGAACAGTTCACACTAATACCAGGACAAAAAACTAATATCACAGCAGCAGTGACAGATGAAACTGGACAAGCAGTAACAAACGGTAAGGTGGTCTTTAAAATCAACGGAAAAACAGTTAAAGATGAAAACGGCAAAGTAATCTACATAAAAGTTACAGACGGTAAGGCAACACTAGAATATACTCTGCCAACAGAATGGGCTGATAAAAACCTTACAATAGAAGCAACATACTCCGGTTCATCAAACTATGAAAGCTCAAGAAGTCAAAAAGAAACAATAAACATTACAAAAGAAGTACCTACTATGGAAATAATATCCGATTCACAGATAACCATCGGACAAACAAGCAACATAACAGTAAAAGTAACACTTGGACAAACACCAATCAATACAGGTAAAGTAGTACTCAAAATCAACGGTAAAACATTAAAAGATGAAAACGGTAAAGTAATATACTTAAAAGTACAGGATGGTCAGGTAACATTTGATGTAACACTCACATCATATAAACCTGCTAACTATACATTCACAGCAACATTTATTGATACACAATATCAGCGCATAGAAGAATCAACTAACATCACATTAGTAAGATAAATAGACTCTTCTATTTATCACATCTTTTTTTTTATTAAATTATATAATTTAACCTATTTATTTATTATTTGATAAATATTAATAAGTATTAAAAACTAAATTTAATAATATAATACTATTTAAAGAAAGTCAAGTTTTAGGATAATCTTTTTTTCGTAGTATAAAATAATAAAGTCGATAGAGCAACAAGATATGCTTCTATTAATCATGGGGGAAAAATAATATGACAAATAAGATGAACATTGTAGGAATAGGTCCTGGTGCAAAGGAATACCTTACATTAGGAACAGTTGATCTTATTGAAAATTCTGATGTACTAGTTGGAAGTCAAAGATCATTAGAACTATTTGACTATGTAAATGCAGAAATGGAAGTATTACAACCAAGAGACATACCACAAACAGTTAAAACGGCAGTAGAATATGTCAATGAGGGAAAAATTGTAACAATTCTTTCAACAGGGGATCCTGGATTTTCTGGTATGCTTAAGACAGTTCAAAGATTGTCACCAGAAACAAAACTAAATGTAGTTCCAGGAATAAGCTCTGTACAACTGGCTGCAGCAAAACTGCAAATACCTTGGGATACAGCTAATCTTATAACCATCCATGGAGGACGAGCACCGGCAGATGACTTGGTAGACCGAATTGATAATGATACTGCCAATATAATATTACCCAACAGACATATAAGTGAACTTGCTGAATACTTGATAGAACATGGATTTAGTCCTGATACTCCAATAACCATATGTGAAAAACTAAGCTATCCTGATGAACAAATAGTCAAGGTAACCCTTCAGGAAGCAACCAATATGGACTTTGGATACATGTGTGTGGTTGTAATATGATTATAAACTATTTTATTAACTTATTTTAATAATCCTTATTTTTTATTATTTTTAAATAAAACGAATAATTATTTTTTATTTTTTTCACACCACTTTTTATTTTTATCTACTTAAGTATTTACTTAAGAGTATCAATAAACAATATCACATATACCAATTATATGGAACAGATTGGATCTAAGGTAGTTGGATTCAGTATAAGAAATTATGCAAGTGATATTAATGTAACAAACAGTAAATTCCTGACTCATGGAAACTTTGGTCATAGTACACTGGTAGTTGCCGGAGCAAACAATGTACTACTTGAAAATAATACTGTTGTCGGAGAAACTGATGATGTAAATGTCATGGGTAAAATAGGAAATCTGGTATACATTACAACATATAATACTGATGGGGAAAATTATAATATTACATTAAAAGGAAATGTTATTGATGGTAGAGGTATTCTCAGGGATAATGAAATAGCAAATACATTAAGAATTCAAGGAGAAAACATAACAATAGAAAACAATACAATAATTGCAAATGATTATGCAATATTAGAACAATGGGTTCAGGGTGTAGATGTTCTAGTTAAAAACTTAATACTAAATAACAATAATTTAACTGGATCTGTAGGTTTATCTTCTACAAATGTAATAATTACAAATAATACCCTTGATACATTACAAATAATTAATTCTACAATAATTGGAAATACTATTAAATCATTAAGTGCTGGAAATGATTCTATAGTTCAAAATAACAATATCATTGAATCTTTAACATTGGGAGAAAATGTAGTTCTTGAAGAAAACAATATCACAACATCATTCAAGATAAACAATTCTAATATATACATCAATAATAATAACATAACATCTGATGATAGTAGCATTACATTAACTGGCCGTGCATCTAATATAACCATAACCAACAATAGCATAATCAACAAGTTAGATTATACAATCACTGGAAACGGTACAAATAATGTAATAATGAACAATTATTTATTATCTTCATCAACTTATGGTGATGCATCAGTAAACTTAGACAATCAAACAAACACAATAGCAGATAACACTCCTACATTAGACTTAATTATAGATACATTGGACTTTACATTAAATACAAACGCAACAATACGAGCAAATATCCTCTTTGATAATCAAACAATTACAAACTTAACCGCTGGAAAAGTAATATTCAAAGTAAATGGTAAAACATTAAAAGATGAAAACGGTAAGGTAATCTATGCAAAAGTAATAAATGGTACAGCAACAATAGAAAACTACTTCATACCATCATCATGGGCTAAGGAAGGAATAACAATCAGCGCAGTATATTCCGGTTCAAGTCACTGTCCATCATTAAGAAGCCAACAGCAAGAATTAAACATTACAGCACAAACTCCTACGATAACAGCAGAAGACATAACTACAACACGTGGTTCTACAATAACACTCAAAGCTACACTCACAGATGACAATAAGATAATCAACAATGGAAAAGTAGTATTCAAAATCAACGGTAAAACAGTTAAAGATTCTAATGGCAGAACAATATATGCTAAAGTAACCAATAACACTGTAAGTGTAGAGTATACATTGCCTGAAAATTATAAATCCGGCGAATATAACATTACAGCAGTACTTATATCCTCTGATTATCCTAAATTGGAGGATGTTAAGACTTTAGTTGTCAATACTTAGATTTAGGTAGATTTTTATATCTACTTAAATACTTTTTTTTATCATTCTATTTTTTCAATCCTAATTATTTTATCTGATAATTGATAAATATATTATATAATGATTGTTTAAAAATTATTTATTAACATAACTTTAATATTTATTTTATCTTAAAGGATTTTTTTATCGCAATTATATTATTTAACAAAATTAAAAGGAGATATTTAATGTTACAAATAGCAGTTACAGGAAAACCGAATGTGGGTAAATCATCATTATTTTCAGCGGCAACTCTTTCTGAGGCAGAAATTGCTAATTATCCATTTACAACGATTGATGCAAATAAGGCAATAGCATATATTACCGCTGATTGTCCATGTAAGGAATTGGAATTAACATGTAATCCACGTACAAGTAAATGTGTGGATGGCACTAGATATATACCAGTGGAACTTATTGATGTTGCAGGATTAGTGCCTGGAGCTCATGAAGGAAAAGGATTGGGAAATCAGTTTTTGGATGATTTAAGGCAGGCAAAAGCATTGATACATGTAATTGATGCATCAGGGTCTACTGATATTGAAGGAACTCCATGTGAGGCAGGAAGTCATAATCCATTGGATGATGTTAATTTCCTGCAGGATGAAGTTACAATGTGGATGTATTCCATATTGGAGCGTAACTGGCCAAGACTCATAAGAAAGGTTATGAGTGAACACTTAAACTTTGCAAAGGTAATAGCAGACCAGCTAAGTGGTACCGGTGTAATGGTTGAGGATGTTATAGAAGCAGAACGTATAATGAATGATGAATATGACAAATGGGAAAAAGAGGATATTGTAAGATTTTTATCAAGACTCCTGGAGCTTTCCAAGCCAATCATTATCGTTGCAAATAAGATTGATGCACCAACAGCAGAGGAAAATATCAGAAGACTTAAGGAAAAATATCCACTTGTAATACCAGCAAGTGCACAGTCAGAGTTGGCATTAGTTAATGCACATAAGGCAGGACTTATCAAGTATAATTCAGGTGAAGATCACTTTGAAATCATAGATGAAGATAAATTATCAGCCAAACAAAGACAAGCACTAGAATATATTGACGAGAATGTACTTAAAAAATATGGCTCAACAGGAATACAGGAAGCATTAAACAAGGCAGTATATGAATTACTCGGACAAATTGCAGTTTATCCTGTTGAAGATGAACATAAATTCTCTGATCATAAGGGAAATGTCCTGCCTGATGCACTTTTAATACCAAAAGGTTCCACACCAAGAGACATGGCCTACTGCATACATACAGATATCGGGGATGGATTTACCCATGCAATAGATGCAAGAAAAAATATGAGAATAGCAAGTGACCAGGAACTTAAACAAGGAGATATAATAAGCATCATATCAAATAAATAAAAACTTTAAAGATTAAGAGGTAACTATATGAAAGTAACATTATATCCTGATAAGGATACAAATCTTGAAAAGTATGAATGCATCCCAGAATTAACAGTATATGATGCTGATAATCAAATACAAACATCTCTTGAAAAAACAGATGACATATCCAGTAGTGAAATAATAATATTCACACACAATGCAATTATTGACGGAACATATAATACTGATAAGCTTAAAGAGGCATGTGAAAAAGTCCGTGATGACATAAGATTAGATGCACTACTCATATTTGATACAAAAGTACCACCACGAACAGTATATAAGATGTCCAAAATCATTGATGAATACGATTTAATACCAGAGATAAACATGGCATACACCACACTCATAGATTCAAATACCAGAGTAATAGCAGCAACAAACCAAACGTCCCTTGATAAAACAAATGAAATATACAAACAATTACCACAAGAGATAAAAACAGTAAAACACATACAGACCGCGGAGATAATACCAATACTACAAAATGCATATAAGGATACACTTGTAGCACTATCCAACCAAACAGCCATACTATCCGAGGCACTGACAATAGACCTGATAGAAGCAATAGATATGGCAAACATCAAGGAAGGAATAAACCTATTATATCCACAGCCAATACTAGACAATGATACAATAAGAGACTCACAGGAAATAATAAACCTGGCAAATGAATATGGAGAAGCATCCCAACTATCCGAGTCAATAAGAAGTACAAATAACTACGTAGCATATCATATGGCATACATGGCAGAAAAGGAATTATACCTAAAGGAACATCTTGCAATGTTTGAAACAACCGTAGCAGTACTAGGGGTGACAACAGACCAAAAACTAATAACACAACAAGACAATGCATCACTAATACTTGTTGATGACTTTGTATCACGAGATGTGGAAGTATGGGTACATGATGATAAAATACCAGATGAAATCATAGAAGAACATGGTGCAAAAAAGATAAGCCTCGATGAAGCATATAATGCAGATTGTATAATTATCATGACAGACAATCCAGAATATAAAAAGATAGATCCACAAAAAATAGAAAAAGTAATAATAACCGCACTACCAGTACTGGAATATGAAAAATTCAAGGACAAAAAATACAGTAGTGTAGGACAATACAGACTAAAAAAAGGTGAAATGTTATGATCCATCCAAGACCAAGCCCAATAGCAGCCGCTCTATACACACTCAGGGACATGGAAGTTGATGTAATAATAATGCATGGACCAGCAGGATGCTGCTTCAGAACAGGAAGACTACTGGAAGATGAAGGAATAAGAGTAATAACAACAGCGATGAGTGAAAACGACTTCATATTCGGAGCAACAGACAAGCTTGCCGAAACCATCAGGGAAGTATATGATACATTCCATCCAGAATACATAGGAATAGTGGGAACCTGTGCAAGTATGATAATAGGCGAAAACATGAGAGAAGCAGCAAGAGCAGCCAATGTAGACTCAAAAATCATAGTGGTAGAAACACATGGGGGATATGATGCAGGAGACAATACATCCGGTGCAATACAAGCACTAAAATCCGCAAATACAGAAGGAATAATAAGTGATGAAGAACTAGAAAGACAATCAGCAATGCTAAGAAAAGCAACTCAACTAGAAAAAACACGAGGAATGGCAAAAGGAGAATACATACAACCAGACTATGGGGACAACAAGGTAACAATAGCAAAGAAAATACTAGAAGCATTAGATGAAAATCAAAAAGTAGCAATAGTATTAAATGCAAAAAAAGAGACAAGCTACCTATTTGCAGATATCATGACAATAGACTGGACTAAATTATATCCTGAAAACACTCCACTATTCATATCAAACACTCATGAATTCACAGGATTAAAATACATCAGAAAACATGCTAAAGAAGTAAATCAGAAAATAAACAAAAAATCCGACTATATAACCGGAGGACTAGATGAATATCCAGTAACAGGAGACAAAGCATTAGAAATACTAAAAGAAGAAAAAGTAGATCTGGCAATAATACTGGGAGTACCACATGCAGTTGACGTATCACAAATAGATGCAACAACAATAGCATTAACCGATGGACCAAGACTGGTAAAGCCACTAAGAGAAATGGGCTTTGACTATGTAGTAACAGAACTGGATGCACATTCAAAAACATTAGGAGCAAAAACAATAGTAGAATCAGAATTTGCACAAACAATAAGAGGATTAATAGAATAGATTAAATAATCCATCTACTAATTTTCTTTTAAATATATCTTATTGCTTACTTCTTAATTCTGTAGTTATATTAGTTCCCAGATAAGCACTACGTTCACCAGTAACTAAAGTGATGTTATAATTATCTTTTTTATACTCCTTAGGTAATGTAAAGTTAAAATCAATCCTTCCATCAGTTGCCCTGAAATATAAAACTTTACCATTTTTATCCTTCAATGTTAAACCATTAATTTTTACTCCAATAATATTGGTCCCTGTAACGTACTCATTAATCCAGTCATTAATAAATCCTTTAACAATAACTCTTCGAGATTTTAATAAAGTAGTATTTACAGTCATGTAAATAGGAGTTTTCCATAATTGAATATAAGTACTGTTTTCAATTCTACCATATGTAATATCATTATATATGATAGTTATCTTAACAGTTTTTTGACTCCAATGGTATGGAAATTGATATATGAATGATTTATTATTATTTATTTCAGGATTTAAATAATATCTAAGTGTTTGATTATGTTCATCTTTAATAGTTACTCCATTAATCTTAAATATAACAAATCCCTTATCTACAGTATGATTATCTTTATATAATGCTACTTTAAATTCATATTTTCTATAACCTATTTCTAAAAAAATACTATTAATGCCTGGATTGATTTGTAATTCAAAGTTTCTATTTATTACATGTATATTTTTAATTATTCTTACGGGGAAAAATTTGTTTGAATTATCAACATAAACAGCTTCAAGTAAATAATCTCTTTGTTTATAATTTGAAGGAATTAAATAATCAAACAATACTTTTCCATCTACAATATTTCTTTTAATGGTATTATTATAACCATCTTTTAATGTTAAACCATTGATTTTGAAAATACAATATCCTTTATTTACAACTGTATAATTTTGATTAGGTATTGTGATTGTTATATTTGATTTTTCACCAATATATGCTATATTTTCTGAATATATTCTTTTAATAGGAACATCAACACCAGTACTCGCGAACCAATCGTCGGGAGATCTAAGATTAATATCACTATCTAAGTCATATGGGTCAAATGTACATTCAAAACTCCCATCCTTTTTAACTGGAATATTTATATAGGGGGGATGATTATTCAATTTTCTCATGAGGAGTGTTTGATTTTCAAATGTTTTAACTTTTTCATCCAAAATTTTACCTCTTATTTCTATTTCATTTTTTCCAGTATTAATATAATTAACCACTATATTCGTTCTTTTTTTAATAATTCCATAGGGTACATTATCAATACTAATACCATATTTATGTTTTGAATTAATATTTACAGGTGTAATAATATGTTTTCTAGAGGATATGTTATTTATAGTATATTCAGATATGTTATCATCATTTTTTACTAGATATTCCTTTTCAGATGTATCATAAAAATCATTTATATCTTTGGGTATTATTTCATCTGATTTTTCATAAATAGTAGAAGATTTATTATTTTTTTGATTGTCATATGTTTTCTCTTCATTATAGTTTTGAGATTCTAAATGTTCATTAGATTGTTGATTAGTTTCAATATTCTCAATATCATGTATATCATTTGCAAAAACACATTGACTTAAACAAAATGCAATAATTAATAATAATATCAAAGTAATTATTTTTCTCATTTAATACCTCCATTATATATTTATTTTTGATTGCTTTTTTAAACTTATCAAAACATCATATTTATTATAGTTTACTTATATATAAATTATATATGACTAATTATAAAAAATTTATCAAATTAAACATTTTTTAATTAGTTTTGATATTAAACATTTTTTTATTTAAAATCTTGCCGGACAAATACTGATGAATGTTGGAAGTTATGTATTTGATGTTCCCGGTCCTGGTACATTTGCAGGTTCATTGATTTTTGCTGCAGGAGCTGTCATATGTGCTGATGCCAATGGCTGTTTTAGTATGGATGAAACAAATATGAGTAGAGTGAGTAAGACCTGTGTTGATATTGGAACAAATATTCCTTTTTTAAAAGTAGGTTCTCTGATATCTAGTAAATTGGCAAGTGTGGGTATTGTTGATAAAATTTCAGAAGGAGTGGGTCATTTGGCTGAACATTCACAGTATTTCTATGATGCATTTGAAAGTGGAGCAAATGCAGTAATTACATTTGTTGGTGAATTTTTAACTAAAACAGAAAATCAAACGATTGAAAGTATAGTTATTGATTCAGTATTTAATTCAATTCCTTTAAGAACATATTCTAAGACTTTTTCAGAATATCCTTATAGGTTAGGTAGTATGATTAAAAAAGTTTCAAAAGATTCAGATAATTATGTTAAAAACATGTTTAAAATGTTGGATAGATATGATAAGGAGTTAAAGATATTTGGTGAGGAAGTTGGTGACCTTTTGAGAGCATCTGTATTTGTGACATTTAATACATTTGAGACAACAGTCAATGTGTTATGTAATAATTATATTTATGATGTATTTAAAATGATATTTGATACAAAAAATTCCACATTTTTATCTGATATGCTGGGTTTTGGTTTTAATATAACATCAAGAGATTCATCATATCTTGCTATAAATCAGGTTAGGGAGTAGATTTAATGTCAATAGGTTTTCATTTTATTCTATTTTTTGTCATTACATTATTTATGTCTTTTTGGGGTACAAATTGGATTGCTAAAATATTGGGAATTCCTGTGTATGCAGTATATGATGAAAAAAGAAAAAGAGGATTGGCAACTGCTAAATGTCAATTATTAAGATATTTTCTTTCTATAATATGTATTTTAGTATTTTTAAGTCAGATGTACTTTACTGATCCTGATCCGTTACATTTTCGTACTTGGTGTTTGATGATGTTGCCTATGTTATGGCCATGGACAGTTCATCAAATTTTACTTATCTTCAGATCCGATTTCTATAATGAAGAGCGTGGTACTGAGGTTATGGGAGAAGACTTTTATAATTTTCCCATAAGTCATATTGATGTATTGGAGAGGTATTTAGGAGTAAGTAGTATGTCCTTGATTGGTATTAGTTTCTTGTTCATGATGCCTACTGAGTGGGGTATTCCTGTTCTTCCGAAAGTAATTACTTTAATAGTATTTCTTTTAATTAACTCTGTAATCTTTTTTCCACGTACAGTTGAAAAATATAAAGGTGATTTAAGGACTAAGCAGGGAATTATTGAAGTGGATTTTTGGAAGATTGTATCAGCTTTTGTTCCAAGTATATTGGTAGTTATTGTATTATTTTATCCTTGGTAATGGAGAAGTTATTTGGGTTGTAGATGATAATTCTCAAATCCATTTTATTATTTTTTTTTCTTTAATCATTGTTTAATGGTGATTATTTTTTTCTAGGTTTTTATTGTAAATTGTTTTTAACACTAACTTAATACTAAACATCTAAATAATACTTATTATATAAATAATATATAATAGTTAATTATAACATATAATATTAATTTTTTAATCACAGGTGACAGCTTTGAATATAATAATAATAGGCGGAGGAGCTTCCGGACTAACAACAGCATCTAATATAAGAAAATACGATGAAGAATCACAAATAATCGTGTTTACAACTCAAAAACACGTTGCATATTCTCCATGTGCAATTCCATATGTAATAGGTGGACATATTGATAGCTTTGATGATATTATAATGCACAGACCAGAAGAATATATGCGTAAAAATATCAGAATACTAACTGAAAGTACAGTAACTGAAATTGATAATGATTTAAAAGAAATTACTTATGAAGATAAGAATGCTAACAAACAAATAATCAAATATGATAAACTTGTTATAGCTACAGGTGGAAAACCATTAATCCCACCAATTCCAGGTAAAGACTTAGAAGGAGTATTCAAAGTCAGAACAGTAGAAGATGGTCAGAAAATCCAGGCATATGCAAATAAATCCAAACGAGTAGTGCTTGTAGGTGGAGGTGCTATTGGATTAGAACTTGGATCAGAACTTGCAAATAAGGGACTTGAAGTAACCATAGCTGAAATGGTACCACAACTCTTCCCAAGATCATTTGATAAGGAAATGTCTGATAAATTCCAGGAACACCTTCAGAGCAATAAAATTGAAATATTAACAGGAGCAGCAGTTGAATCAATCAATGGTGAGACAAAAGTTGAATCTGTAACAATTGATGGAAAAACAAGACCTGCTGATATGGTAATATTGTCAACAGGAGTTAGACCACAAACAGAACTTGCAGAAAGCATAGGATGTAAACTGGGCCAATTTGCAATTGAAGTGGATGAACATATGGAAACATCCGTTAAAGATGTATATGCTGCAGGTGACTGTGTACAGGTAGTAAATGCAATTACGGGTGAAATTACATTATCTCCATTAGGTACAACAGCAGTTAGACAGGGTATAATACTTGCAAAACACTTAACTGGTAATGATATTGAATTCCATCCAGTACTTAATTCAACAGTTTCACAGATAGGACAGATGGAAATGGGAGCTGTTGGTATAACCCAACAGGAAGCAGAAAAACATGATATTCCTGTAGTGGTAAGTAATGTTGAATCATTATCCCGTGCAAGATACTATCCTGGTAGTAAACCATTATATATTAAACTCATTTCAAAACTTGATGGAACAATAATTGGATGTCAAATGTTTGGACAGGAAGCAGTAGCAGAACGTGTAGATACAATGACTGCTATAATGAGTCAAAAATTAACCTGTCAGGAAGTGGTGTCAATGGAATTTTCATATGCACCACCAGTATCAAGTGTTATTGATCCTATCGCACAGGCAGCAGCAATATGTCTTGAACAAATTGAAGAATTAAACGATGAAGATGAACCTGAAGAAATTACTGAGGATATTGTTGAAGAAACTACTGAAGAAGTAATTGGAGATGAATCAGTAGAAGATGAAAGTGCAAAATATGAAACCTTGGGAAATACTGAGTCTGTTGTAATTGAATCAATGCCGGAAGAGGCTAAAAGTGAAACATTAGCTGAATCTGAAGTTGAAGAAGAATCTGTTGATACAACAGCTGATGTTGAAGAGCAGGCAACTGAAACTCCTGAGGTTGAAGAAGCAGCAAATGATGTATCAGAAGAGGATGAAGTACCTGTAAAAGAAGAAACTAATGATGATTCTGGTGAAAATCCTCCAATGAATTTCACGGAATATTTAAGAAGTCAAGGATTACTTTAAATAAAGAGTAACTCTCTTTAATTAACCTTTTTTTATTTAACTATTTTTATGAATTATTATTTTTAGAATTAATATTATTTTTGGGGTTTATATCTGTTTTTCATAAAAAAAAGAAGTTAAGAATTGAAAAATGTTTTTTTCAATTATATGCAGGTGTATCCACCGTCTACTGCAATAGCTTGACCTGTTACGTAACTTGATTTAGGAGATGCAAGGTATACTACTGTAGAATCTAATTCTCCGTCAACACCAGATCTTCCTACTGGTACAACTGTTTTTGTATAAGCTTTGTATTCATCGTTGTCTATTGTGGATCTTGTTAATTCTGTTGGGAATGTACCTGGACAGATTGCGTTTACGGTTATGTTATATTTTGCCCATTCAGCTGCTAATTGTCTGGTTAAGTTTACTACTCCACCTTTTGCTGCTGCATATGGTGATGTTGGTGTTGCCATTGTTCCTACTAATCCAAACATTGATGCTGTGTTTATGATACGTCCGTATTCTTGTGGAATCATTGCTTCACGTGCTACTTCTCTTGACATTTTGAATGTACCTGTAAGGTCTACATCTACGGTCATGTTCCATTCTTCATCAGTTAGTAATTCTGCTTCTTTGGTTGCTCCGTATCCAGCGTTGTTGTGTAATATGTCAATTCTTCCGTAGTGGTCCATGATTTCTTTTACACAGTTTGCTACACTTTCAGTGTCTGTTACATCACATACTACTCCGATACAGTCTACACCTAATTCTTTGATTTCTTCAGCTACTTGGTCTAATCTTTCTTTTCTTCTTCCTGTTACTGCGATGTTTGCTCCGTATCTAGCATATGCTTTTGCCATGTCTACTCCAATACCGGATGATGCTCCACTTACTACTGCTACTTGTCCTTGTAAATTAAATAAATCATTCATTTTTTAATTCTCCATTTTGATAACATTCTACATTTTTATTGTTATCATCTTTATAGTTAATTATTTATCTTTATTAGTTTATATATTTATCATTATTTAACATGTTTTTTTATTTTAATTATATTGTTTTTTTTGTGGGTGCATGATTTGTAGGGAGTATATTTATTATTTTCAATTGTATTTATTTTTTTTCAAGTTTTTATTAGATTATCTTCTTTAAATTCATATTTCGTATTTTTAAATTTTTTTATTTTTTCAAGTTTATTTTTCATTTTTTCTATTTTTTTCTTTAATTTTTAATTTATTTTTATTTTTTTTCTGATTTTTTATTTTTTGTTTATTTCATCTTTTTCTGATTTATTACTTTCAAAATGTTGTAAGTAATACAAAAGTATTACCTTTTCGTAAATCCATTTAAATATTAGTAATACAAAAGTATTAACTATAAGAAAATACATTTATAAGGAGGTATTACTTTTGACCAAAATAGAAAACATAATGAGAGTCCTCGAAGGACTCAAAATGACAATAGTGGGTGGTGTATTCTTACTTATCAGTTTAATATTTGTACTGACAGGTACACCAGTTCCATATAACCTAGATCCTGCATGGGTAACAATAATAATATGTGGTATACCATTAGTATACCTGGCATTAACAAGACTAATATATGAACATTGGGTATCATCAGCATTACTAATTGTAATGGCAATGGTAGCATCAATTATGATTGGTGAAATATTTGCAGCAGGAGAAGTAACATTCATCATGGCACTTGGTGCATTACTTGAAGAATACACTGTAGAAAGATCAAAACGAGGTTTAACTGATTTAATAAATCTTAAACCTGAAAACGGACGACTTATCACAATAGAAAATGGTAAAACAGTAGAAAAAGAAATTGAAGCAACAGAAATTCAGATTGATGATATAATAAGGGTATTACCTGGGGAAAAAATACCTGTTGATGGTGTAATAGTCAGCGGTGATACATCAGTAGATCAATCAGTTATGACTGGAGAATCATTACCTCTTGATAAAACAATAGATGATGAAGTATTCTCTGGAACCCTAAACCTACATGGTTCTATTGATATTAAAGCAACAAAAGTTGGAAGTGATTCATCACTTGAAAAACTCATCAGACTTGTTCAGGAAGCAGATGAAAAACAAGCACCAACACAAAGAATTGCAGATAAATGGGCTACTTGGCTTGTACCAGTAGCACTTGGAATTGCAATAGTAACATATATACTAACCTGGAATATTGAAAGGGCTGTAACAATCCTAGTAGTATTCTGTCCATGTGCATTAATACTTGCAACTCCAACAGCTATCATGGCAGCAATAGGACAGGCAACAAAACAGGGTGTGCTAATTAAGTCTGGTGAAGCACTTGAAATAATGGGTAATGTTGATACAATAACCTTTGATAAAACAGGAACTCTAACCTATGGAAACCTGGAAGTATCAGATATTATTCCATTAACAAATAATGTCTCACAGGATAAATTAACAGAATACGTAACGGTATCCGAGGTTAAATCAGAACATCCAATAGGTAAGGCTGTAGTAAGTTACTCAAATAGTGAAGGAAAACATTATCCACAGCCTGACAAGTTTGAAATGATTCCTGGTAAAGGAGTTAAAGTAGAATATAATAATCAAATAATATACTCTGGTACAACCAGATTTATGGAAGATAATAATATTGAAGTTACTGATTCATGTATCAGTCAATTAGATCTTTTAAGAGATGAGGGTAAAGCATCCATTGTAGTGGCAGTTGATAATAGTATTGTTGGAATCATAGGATTATCTGATGTATTAAGAGAAAATGCAAAGGCCGTAGTATCTACACTACAGGGTGAACTTGAAACCAACGTTGAATTATTAACTGGTGATAACTATAAGGCAGCTAATTACTTTGCATCCCAGGTAGGAATAACTGATGTACATTCAGAATTACTGCCAGAAAATAAGGTTGAAATAGTAGAACAGTTAAAACAGTCAGATAAAAAAGTTTGTATGATTGGTGATGGAGTAAATGATGCACCTGCACTAAAAACGGCTAATGTAAGTATAGCTATGGGTGGAATGGGTAGTGACATAGCAATTGATGCAGCAGACATGGCATTACTTGGTGACGATATTGAAAAATTACCATACCTTAAAAAATTATCAAACTCTACACTATTTACAATACATCTAAGCATTACAATATCAATGATTATCAATGCAGTAGCAATAATATGTTCAGTATTAGGTCTTCTTAATCCAATAACTGGTGCACTTGTACATAATGTAGGTTCATGTGCAGTAGTAATGTTAGCAGCATCATTATATGATAGGGATTTCACAAAATATGTCATATCAAGTGATAATCCTAACTTTGGAAAAAAAGATGATGCTAAAGCTCAAAATTATAATAACGCAAATGCAGTTACAGGAAAATAAACAGGCATGTTAAGTAAACATGTAAATTTATAGATAAATGATATATTCTTATAAATATATTGTTCATATCTTTTCTATTTTAAAATAATATAAATGTATTTCAAAAATAAAAGGGAAATTAGGGGGAATAAAATTTATTCTTCTTAATATTTTATTCTTTTTTATTCACTTTGAAATATTCAGCACCTTGAATATCATGGTATTTGACCATACCAATCATTTCTCTTTGATCAATTATTTCTTTATCTTCAAAGGATACGGAATCTAAGTTATGTAATGAATATGGTGATTGTTTTGTGATTACTTTTAATGAACCTTTATGTAATCTTACTTCTACCCATCCGGTTACTCTTTCTTGCATATGATCATTTACAATATCAAGATCTTCTCTTAACGGTTCATTCCAATAACCATCATATACTAATTCTGCATATTTTTGGCTGATGTTTTCAGCAAATTTAATTTCTTCTCTACTGAATACTAGTTTTTCAAGTGCTGCATGAGCAGTAATTAATAGTATTGCACCTGGTGTTTCATAGTTTTCTCTGGATTTAAGACCAATTATTCTGTCTTCTATCATATCAATTCTACCAACACCATGTTCTCCTGCAATTTCATTAGCTTTTCTAATTAAATCTACTGGTGAGAGTTCTTCACCATCAATTTTTACAGGTTCACCTTTTACAAATTCTATTTTTATAACTTGTGCTTCTTCAGGTGCATCATCTATTGATTTGGTCCATTCATATATGTCTTCTGGTGCTTCAACTGTAGGATCTTCCAGTAATCCACCTTCGATTGATCTTCCCCAGAGGTTTTCATCTATACTGTAGATTTTTTCTGATGGTAATGGTATTCCATGTTCTCTTGCATAATCCTGTTCTTCAGTTCTTGTAAGGTTATAGTCTCTTACTGGTGCCACTATATTTACGTCGGATTCTGCTCTTATGGTAGCTTCAAATCTGAACTGGTCATTTCCTTTACCGGTACATCCATGTGCAATTGTTGTTGCATTTTCCTTTTCTGCAATTTCAACTATTTTTTTTGCAATAAGTGGTCTTGCAAATGCAGTGCTTAATGGATATCCCTCATATAATGCATTTGTTTTGATACATCTGAATGCATAATCTTTTGCAAATTCTTCTTTTGCATCTATGGTATAATGTTTATCTGTTCCTATTTTTTCTGCTGCTAATTCAGGTTTTTTGATTTCATCTTCAGGTTGACCAACATCAACACATGCAGTTATTACTTCCATATCATATTTTTCTTGTAATAATTTTACGCATACTGAGGTGTCAAGTCCACCACTAAATGCTAATACTACTTTTTCCATTTTTTCACCTTCTTTATTATTGTTATCTTAGATAGTATTATGAATCTATGAATATCTTGAATTTTCATTTAGTATATATTAATATATCTAATTGATTTCTAATATATTCTATGTTTTATAAGGTGTTGTCTTTTGAAAATTATCCTTACTTGTATTTTAGGAAATCATTTTTTTATCATCTTCATTTTATTAAATAATATATATTATATATTACATATTTGTATATAGAAATTATTTAGGCTTTTAATATGGATAAATTTGAATTAACTAATATCAATACCGGGACTGCTTCAAGAGTATTGGCAAATAATAATCTTAACCGTTATTTAATAAACAATGGATTGTATAGGGATAAGGATATGTTGGATGTGGTTGAGAATACTAGGAATGGTTCTATAGTATATACCACAATGACTGATGGTGATGATTTTGTATTGGTTGGTGGTGTTCATGGCAATGAACTTGCCTCTCAGGTTGCATTGCTTAGATTGATTGGGAATATTTATCATGAACAGATACGTTTGAATCATCGTCTTCACATTATACCATTTTTAATACCTGCATCTACAAGTCGCAATACTCGTGAATATAAGGGTGAGGATATGAATAGGAATGCCTTTAATAATGGTCCTACTAAGGATATGGTTGATTATGCAGTGAGTGTTGATGCTAAAGGTTTATGTGATTGTCATTCAACTGATCCATCGTTAACTCCTGGTATTAATAGTGTGTTCTGTTCTTTTCGGCCACAAAAAAATAGTTATTTTGCAGCCAGGTATATATGTCAGAGGACTTCTTCAAAGCTATTTCCTATTGGCAATGCCGGAAGTATATTAAATGGTGCTGTTGAAGATGAATCAAATCTCCGGGGTATAGCATCAGTAACATGTGAGGCTGCATGTATCAATGGTAAGGTTACAAAGGAATCGGTGGATTTTTCATATAATCAGATAATGAGCTTTCTTGAATTTTATGATATAATTAAAAAATAATTTTTCAAAATAGATGGTGATAGTAATGTCTAACTATAGAAATCATGCAATTGGTGGTTTGATTTTTGCATTGCCCTTTGCTCCTGGGATATTTTATTTGTTTTTTGCATTGCTTGGGGCATCAATTCCTGATATGGATCATGATAATAACATTAACAAAGTCGGAACTATGTTAATATGGGGTGTAATTTTATCTGTCTTTTTGTTTTTTGTTGATGGATTGAATATTTCAGCTCTGCTGTTGGTTGGTCTTGCTATTATATTTTATATATCTAAGCATAGAGGATTTACCCATACAATCCTTGGAATTACCATATTGTCATATGTATTTCTGTTGATGATTATGGGATTTATTCCAGTGTTTATGAGGTTGTCATTGAATCTGGGCATATCCATTCCTACTGTGGTTTACATATTTGTTATAATGGCGATTATTGGATACTTCATTATAAGTAGGAGATATTATATACTGTATCTTGCTGTATTATTAGTATACTTGTATTTGTTTCCTATAGATTATCTTTCAATCAATTGGCTTAGTGTATTTTTAATGTTCTTTTTAGGTGCCTTGAGTCATATTATATTGGACTTATTTACACCTTCTGGGGTGTCATTTTTACAGCCATTTAATGACAGTAAATTTCATTCTAATATTGCTTGGATTTTAATTATTCTATGGTTATTGGCATCCGTATACACTTTATGTAATTATGGGTCTTTCATTAACAATTTTACACCTATTTTTACGTAAGCCTAAACTTTTTTTCATAAATGTTAAATATACTTGTTTTATAAATAAATAATTATACTATATACTTGAATTTTGAAGTTTTTCTTTTTTAAGTATGGAGTTTTTATAGCTAATTACAACGATTATATAAGATAGATGTTCAATCATAGGAATTACATATGGTTAAACATTTTATAAACCTTTGAACAGGGGGTTTGCCTAGTTATCAGATAAATAAGGTAATTAGGAATCTCTAGTAATAGAGAAGTTCTAAATAAAAACGGAGTTTAATTTATGTTTTTAAGTAGAATAGTCTATGGAATCGAATTTTTCATACGACTAGTAGTCGAAATAATTAAAGCAGTACTTGATACAAGTATGTGCTGTCTCAAGGGTGATGTGGATCCTGTTGTCTATGAGATTAAACCTGATCTTAAAAGACCTGTATCTCTTGCAATCCTATCTAATACTATCACATTAACACCTGGTACTATTACAATAGGTATGGATCAAGATGCTGGAGTTTTAACTGTATCAGCTATTACACCTCGTTCAACAAAAGATATCATACCACTTGAGCCAACAATTAAAAAAATGTTAGAATAAACATAGGGTGATGAGATGGATTTTTTAACGATATCTGAATTGTTCCTCATGTTATGTTTTGTTGTTTACATGTTTGCTAATGTAAAAATAGCAGCAAGGAAAACTACCGGTTCAGCTTTAGCTGGAGTTGCAGGTTTTACAATTGCAGCAGCAGTTGTGTTAACTATGGTAACTACTTTAACTGGTGTTGGATTCTGTAAAGACATAGCATTTGCATTAATAGTATTAAGCCCTGTAGGTACTATAGCAGCAGCTTATGTATTAGCAGGAGGCGATTTATAATGGCAAGTATAGAATTTGCAGTAACATTGGGTGATCCTTTGTCAATAATCTTAGGTATCATTTTCATTATATGTGGTATACTTGTATTGATTACTGCAAAAGGATTATTATCAAACACTGATGATGACTTACAATATTCAATATTTGGTAGATTAGAAATATTAGGTGTTGTTGATATGGTAAGTGTTTTAGTATTAATATTACTTGGACAGGCAGCTTTAGGAGTAGTATACTTCATATTAGCACCATTTGCAACACATGCTATTGCTAGTGGACATTTCCATGGAGAACAAGGAGAGCATTAATATGACAGACGTAAATTTATTGGTATCATTAATGGATGTTAATGTATTTATACCAGTAGTGTTATATGTATTGGCAATATTAGGAGCTATAGTTTGTTTAATGCAAAAAGACTTACTTAAAATGGCTGTACTCACAAGTATAACTGGTTTTATGTTAGCAGCAATATATCAAGTTTTATTAGCACCTGATGTAGCTTTAACACAAGCTGTAGTAGGAGCAGCTATTGTCCCAACATTAGTGGCTCTAACAATTTTGAAAACAAGAGAAGAACCTGTAACATCTGAAGAAGGGGAAGGTGATTCATAATGTCATTCAGTATAGTTCAATGTGGATCATTACTAACCGCAGCACTTTTAATGATTATAGGTTTAGTAGCATTAGTCTATTTAGACAATGTTGTTAAGAAGATAATAGGAGCAGCATTTATAGGTGATGGTGTAAACCTTTTATTAATTTCATTAGGTTACAGAGCTAATGGTATTACATATATCTTATTACAAGATATGAATGTAACAAACTTCTTAGGTCAAGCATCATATCCATTACCATTTGCACTAGTATTAACTAGTATTGTAATTGGTGCAAGTACCCTTGCTGTAATGTTAGCACTTTCTGTAGTTTTATATAAAAGACACGGAACTCTCAGTGCATCCGCTCTATTAAACGATAAAAAAATTGGAGAGGATAACAATGAATAGTACTAAAAATACAATTCAAGGGGGTAAATTATAATGGATGGAACAGTATTTATTCCTTTAATGGTTATTATTCCAATGATTTGTGCAATATTAGTAAACTTAATACATGGTACTGAAACTGTTACTAAAATAATTGCATGGATAGCTGCAATTTGTTTACCAATAGTTCCTCTTGTTGCAACATTTGGTAATCATTTCTTTGGTGGATATCAACCTTTAGCAGCAGGAAACTTAATGTCAACATTACCTGAAGCATCAAATGCAATAATCAGTGGAACAGTTCTTCAAATTTTCCACCCAGCAATTACATATGCATTTGGTCCGGGACAACAAGTTGTATTATTCATATTAGGTTTAGTTGCAATGTGTGCAGTATTTATTGCAATTGCTGAAACTAAACAAACATCTGGTGTATATTTATTCATGCTATTTATGTTATCAGCAGCATTAATGGCATTTGTATTAACAGATGATATATTTAACTTATATGTATTCTTTGAAATTGCAGCTTTAGTACAAGTAGGTTTAATACTTGTATCAAGAGTAAGAGGCAACTATGAAACTGGTTTAAAATATATGTTACTTGGAGAAATCGGTGGATCATTCATGCTCTTAGGTATTGGATTATTACTCGGTATGACTGGTAACGTAAACATGACTGATATGGTAGTAATGATACACTCAGGATTAGTAAATCCATTTAACCCAGTATTATTATTCGCAGCAGCTATGTTAATTTATGGATGGTTATATGCAACAGGATTACCACCATTCAACGCAATAAAATCAGAAATTTATAGTAAAGGATTACCTAGTGGTTCAATGATATTACAATCATTCTCTGTAATTGGTTGTATAACCATAGGTTTAGCTATAATAAGAATATTTGGTTACTTACCAACAACACAAATGGCAATGCTAGCAGTATCTGTTATCGCAATGATATTAGGTATCTGTATGGCTATGGTTCAAGATGATTACAAACGTATCATAGCATACTTAGCAGTAGGAGAATTAGGTTATATTGGAGTAGGTATCGCATTAGGTACAGCATACAGTATAACAGCTGGTTTATTCCAAGCAGTAAATGAATTAGTAGTAACTTCATTCCTATTCATAGGATTTGGATTAGTATTATACAAAACCAAAACAAGTAAAATTAGTAAACTTGGTGGTTTAGCTGAAGATATGCCTGTAGCAGCTTTATTAACAGTACTTGCAGGACTTACAATGGCTGGAGTACCTCCATTCAATGTATTCCAAAGTAAATATATGTTAGTTCAAGCTTCATTACAAGCTGGAATTCCTGAACTTGCAATAATTATGATTATATTAAGTATTGTAACATTCTTAGCATTCCTCAAAATGGCATATGCAATATTCCTCAGACCTAAACCTGATGACTTAGAAGTATCCAGTGCAAACGTTCCAAAAACAACAATGGTTGTAATGGTTGTCTTCTTAATAATCTGTTTAGTAATTGGATTATTCCCAAGTTTAGTAACTAGTAGACTTGCATACATGGCGTTAGCTGCTTTGGCATTATAATGTGGTGATAAAATGAATATGTACGATAAACTTGTAGAAATTTTAAAAAGTACATTTGGGGCAGATCCTGAGAAAACATTAGTAACTGGAGCTCAAACTTCATCAATCATCTCAGCAGAAATAGTATTGATGGCTTCATTATTAATTGCAGCATTAACAATCAGGTTAGTAAGTCCTGCATTAATGATAATTGCAGTAATTGGATTAATGTTATTATTCATGTATGGAACACCATTAATGCCTAAATTGTACAAAGAACACACAGATGATTTAAATAATATGATGTTTTATGCTGTGTTAACTTTAGCTATTATAGCAATAGTATTTTACTGGGGGGCATTGTAGATGAAATCTTCAATTAGAGACGTAGCACTTGCACTTTCAATAGTTGCATTTTCAGCTATATTCTTAAACTCAATATACAATTTCAGTTATATGATTTTCCCAGGTATAAACTATATATACCAGGGATTAGGAGTAAACATAGCACCAAACTTAGTTACTAACATAGTATTTGATTTCAGAGGATTCGATACATTAGGTGAAGCATTTATTCTTATAAGTGCAGTAGTAACTACAATGCTTGTATTCGGTAGAGGAAAAGTAAATCTTGGAGGCGACGACGATGAGTGATCTTCTTAAATTAATCGCATATCCATTATCATTCATTATGATAGGTTATGGGGCTATGACAATTCTTGGAGGTCATATTACACCTGGAGGAGGTTTCCAGGGTGGAGCAATCATGGCTTCCGGAGCAATATTATGTATCCTCACATATGGCTTAAAAGACAATCCATTTAATCTTTCTCACGAAAGAATGTCTATAATTGAAAGTTGTGGAGCATTATGTTACATATTATTAGGTTTAGTAGGATTATTTACTGGCGGATCATTCCTATATAATGTAGGAACAAACCTTATGAATTTAGTACCAGCAGGAACTGCTGCTATATTCAATTTCCCAGATGCTTTAAATGCAGGAATAATTCCATACCTAAACATAACAATCGGTTTAAAAGTATTTATAGGTTTAACAACTTTAGTAATACTTTTCTACAGTGTAACAAAATTCCAGGCAGATTATGTAGATGATGAGGAAATAGACTAGGAGGAGTTTTATGGTTTTAGATACAATAGCACCACAATTATTTGGTATGTTATATACAGGACCAGTAATATTTGGTTTTATAATAGGTTTCCTAGTAGGAGTAATTATGCATAAAACTCCAACAAATGGAATTAAATTAAATACTTCCTCTTGGATTGCAATAATTATAGGTGGAATTATTGTCGCATGGTGGTTAGGAACTTTCCCATATTATGAAGGTTTACAATTAGCTCCAGGATTTGTAGTGGCAATAATCGGTGCAATAATAGGAAGAGGACTTTTAGGAACTAAAAGCAATGCTTAAGTGGGGTAATAGAGAATGTTTTTATCAAATCCAGGTAAATGTCAAGGCTCAGGTGATTGTGTAGATGCTTGCCCTACTGATGCTATTAGAGTGGAAGATGGAAAAGCGAAAAGTTGTATTACCTGTGGAAAATGTGAACAAGTATGTCCAAACAAAGCTATATTTAAAAATAAATATGGTGGTTATGTAGTAGACAGAACAAAATGTAACTTATGTGGAATGTGTGCAAAAGTATGTCCAGTTGACATGATCCGTATAAAAGACGGAAAAATCATGGGATTATGTTCAAACTGTGGCGTATGTGTACCAGCATGTAAAATTGGTGCAAGGATGGCACCACCATCAAGACCGGAACCAATTGAAAATACTGAAGTTAGCAGAAGAAGTATAACTATTAACCATGAAGATTGTATTGAATGTGGTAGATGTGCTTATTTCTGTCCTTCTAATTCAATTAAATTCTCATACATCGAACCAGGAGTATGTACAAAATGTGATACCTGTATAGATGTATGTCCTAGAAATGCAATTGGACCAATTGAAGAAGGTGGAGAATATCATATAGACATGACTAAATGTGCATTATGTTACAAATGTTTAATAGAATGTCCAAACGATGCAATTGTAGCTAATCACTTAGAAATCGAAATCAAACATCCTGAATATGATGTTGAAAACGATACTAAGATGGTTGCATGTATGAACTGTAACTTATGTGCAGATGCATGTCCAAATGATGGATTACAACTAATCGATGGTAAACTAAGATATGATGTTGGCTACTGTTCATTAGGAAACAATGAAAATGGAGTAGAACACTGTGCTGAAGATTATGCTCATGCACCTTGTGTATCAGCATGTCCTCAAGGAATCTTACAATTTGTACCAGAATCAAAAATTACACTTGAAGGACTTTGTGTATCCTGTGGTGGATGTATCCCTCAATGTAAATATGGTGCACGTAAATTCTCAAACACAGTATGGGATGGAGAAATTAAACCACAATGTATTAAATGTGGTATATGTGTAGAAGTTTGTCCTAAAGGTGCATTATCCATTGAAGATGGTCAAGTAAAAGTTAACTTTGATGAATGTGTACTCTGTGAAAAATGTGCTATGCATTGTCCAGTAAATGCAATACCTAAAACAACACCAATGAAAATGAGAATAACTAATGGTTATTCTATGATCAACAATAACTTATGTATAAATTGTGGATTATGTGTTGATGCATGTGTATTTAATGCTATCTCACCAGATGAAGATGGTAATTTAAGTATTAACAATGATCATTGTATCTACTGTGGTGCTTGTAAAACAGCATGTCCAGCTAGGGCAATCAAAATACAAAGAGATTTCGAGGCAACAATATGAGTATAGGAAAAGTTTTTGTTAACGGTATATTTGTTAACCTTAAAAGATTGATCTTTGGTAGCGATTGCGTAACTGATTTACAATTACGTAATGATGCTTTAAATGGTAATGTTTTACCTTCACCTAAAGTTGCTGAAATTGAATGTATTGGATGTGGAGGATGTGCGAATGTCTGTCCTACACGTGCTATTACAATGAAACCAATTGAACCAGTAGAAATAGCTGAAGGTATAATTAAAAACGCAATACCTGAAATTGATGAAATCAATTGTGTACACTGTTATCACTGTCATGATTTCTGTCCTGTATTCGGTTTATTTGGAGTCGCTGCTACTATACATCCTAATGATGTTGGTAACAAATGTGAAAAAGATGTTACTAGTATGTTAGTTGATCCAGCTGAAGTATCAGATCAGCAAATCAGATTAATAGCACAGTACTTAACTGATGATTCAATTATCCAAAAGAACAGAGAAATGAGAGAAAAAGCACAACAGGAAGCAGAAGCTGCAAAAGCTGCAGCAGAAGCATCTGATGTAGCTGAAGATAATGAATAGGGGGATTAGAATGGGAATTAAAGCTAGATCTCGACAAAAAGCAATACATATCATGCTTGTTTATACAGGTGGATGTAATGGTTGTGACATTGAAATAGTTAACACAGTTCTATCTCCTAAATTCGATATAGAACAATATAATGTATTCCTAACATGGAATCCTAGAGAAGCAGATATTCTTGTAGTATCAGGTCCTGTAACACACTGGAATAAAGAACCTCTAATAAAAATCTACGAATCAATACCTAATCCAAAATTAGTTGTTGCAGTAGGTGCATGTGCTTTAACTGGTGGAGTATACAAAAATATTCATGGAGAAATTCCATCCGAAGAAATTGAAGGACCTGTGGATAACGTAATTCCAGTAGATGCTAAAATCCCTGGATGTGCTGTAAGACCTGAAGATGTTGTAGCAGGTGTTGTAGGAGCAGTTACCGCAAATCTGCTTGATGTTGTAGATAAAAAATAAGGAGTATTTTATATGGTTACTAAAATAGATGGAGCAACAACTTGTAATGAAACTGAAAGACAAGTTTTTGAAACAGAAGTAAATATGGGTACAGTTCATCCTGCAGCTTTAGAACCTTACAGAGTAAGATTTTTTGTAGAAGACGAAATAGTTAAAGATGCAGAAATTACTGTGGGTGTAAACCACAGAGGTATTGAAAGAATTATGGAAGGGTTACCTGTAGAAAAAGCTAATGCATTAACTGAAAAAGTATGTGGTATCTGTTCCAATGGACACATATATAATTCATGTCGTGCTGGAGAAGGAGCTATAGGTATAGAAGTTCCAGAAAGAGCTAACTATCTTCGTGTTCTTGCTGAAGAACTTGAACGTTTACACAGTCACATGTTATACTTAGGACACGGTTCAGAAGTAGTAGGTCATGAAACCTTTACTATGAGAATTTTCTACATAAGGGAATCAGTCATGGATTTATTATACATGATGGGTGGAAACAGAGTACAATATGGTATATCCGTTCTTGGTGGTGTAAGACCTAGAGCAGACCTAAACTCTCGTGAAAAACAAAGAATTCTCGACACAATGGACTACATTGATGAAAAAGTAGGGGCATTTGCAGAAAGGTTTATTGCAGATCCAATGGTTATTCACCGTATAACAGGTACTGGTGAATTATCACAGAAACAAGCATTAGACTTACATGTAACAGGACCTTCATTAAGAGCAACAGGTTACGAATTTGATGGTAGAAGGGACATGTTTGAATATGACCCAATAGATTTCGATATTGTAACTCAAGATGGTGGAGATGTAAAAGCTAACATTTTAATGAGAGCATTTGAAATCTTCGAATCAACAAAAATCGTAAGACAAGTAATTAGGGATTTACCAGAAGGTCCAATTATAAACAGAGATTGGGAAATGGTAGATTCTCCTGTATATAAAAGTTATATAGAAGTACCTCGTGGAATCTGTTACCATTCATATGGTGTAGAAGATGGAAAAGTAAGACATAGTATTATTAGAACACCATCAATGTCAAACATTGCTGCTATGCAAGAATCATGTATTGGACACCCTATACAGGATGCACAACTTGCAATAGTATCATGTGACCCATGTTTCACATGTACAGATAGAGCTATTCAAATAATTAAATTATAGGAGATTTTATAATGGATTTATTAACAACAATCGGTGCTGTTATTGGAGCTTTTATAATTGCTGGAATAGTCTGTTTATGGTTACCAGGTGTTGAAAAGAATGCTGAAGCAAGAGTTCAACAGAGATTAGGGCCACAATTAAGCAGTCCAGGGTTATATGCTACATTAAAATTCTTCTTTAAAGAAGCTTTAACACCTTCTGCAGTATTACCTAGACTTTATAATACATTGCCTTTAATTACATTAATTGTAGTTGCAGCAATATATTTAATATTAACTCAGGAAGCAATGGTTTATTTAGGTACATTTGCAAGTTTAGTAGCATTAGTTGGTTTATTAAAAGTAGAAGAAGTTATGTATTTATTCATGAGTTCCTTCTCACAATCATTAATGTCTAAAACTATGCCTTTCCCAGACCATGCTAAAGGTGGAAAACATAGAGATGCAAAACAATCATTTACAGAACAAATAAGTGCACAAAGATCATTAAGATTAGTATCATTTGGTAGTTTACCATTTTACTTAGCTTTATTTGTACCTGCAATAATGGCTGGAAGTATAGACTTTTCACAGATAATCTTATATCAACAATTGAAAGGTCCAATTCTCTTCACATTACCAGGTATATTTGGTACATTAGTGTTCTTAATTGGATTCTTAATAATCTTGAATTCAAATCCATTCTCATATCTTGAAGGTCACTCAGATGTAATTCAAGGTCCATTAATGGAATACATGTCTAAATCAAGAGCTATATATACAATGGCTCACGCATTCTTACTATTTGTAGGTGGATGTGTATATTCAACATTATTCTTAGGATTCGCACCATGTTTCGGTGTAACAATTATAGTGCCAATTATATGTTCTATATTACTTACAATTGCTGCAGCTGTAGTAAGTGCATTTGCACCATTATTCACAAACCGTGAATTCTATCCTACAGTTATAGCTACTAGTATGATAGCTGTTATAGCAGTATTAGTTGCTTTCTTATAAATTAAAAGGTGATTAAATGAAAATAGTTTTAAGAGCTCATCATATTATAGGTTTAGGCGGTTATATTGTAGAGTTAAGAACTTCATTCAGAAATTTAATTGTAGTAAATCATACAGATGAACCAATTAAACTTGAAGTACCAGTTCTTTATGACGATTGGATTGAAGAACATAGAGAATTAGGTTTAGAAGTCATTCCAGTATATGATGACGGCGATTATTTGGTTGAATACCAAATGGCTAAACATAAATTAGATGAAGAAAGAAAACAATTAGCAGAATAAGTGAATTATAGTTCTAATTCACTTTTAATTTTTTTTTAGATTATTTTTTATTTTAAAGTTTTTCCCCATTATTTATTCAAATTTTTATGAATTTTATCTTATTGAAATTTGATTCATGACCAATATTATCACAATATTTATATATTATGAAAAACTTAGGTATACCTAATTAGGAATAACTAAATTAACATAAAAATTTTAAATTATAATAACATTACTTTTTTAGTTAAAGTATTTTAACTAATAATAA
This sequence comes from Methanosphaera stadtmanae, assembly GCA_015062825.1. Taxonomy (GTDB): domain Archaea; phylum Methanobacteriota; class Methanobacteria; order Methanobacteriales; family Methanobacteriaceae; genus Methanosphaera; species Methanosphaera stadtmanae_A. Next base: position 13,884 of record SUTR01000011.1, on the reverse strand, counting down.
TTAAGGGGGAATTACGTATGGCAAAAACAGTTGATGATTTACTACCTGGAGAATCAGGAATAGTTAAAAAACACAGAGTTAAAGGAACTTTAGGTAAACACTTAAGAGAAATGGGATTAATCAACGGAACTAAAATTAAATTGGAACGTAAAGCACCTTTAGGATATCCTGTAGAAATTAGACTACAAGGTTTTTCATTAGCTTTAAGAAAAGAAGAAGCTCAATTAATAGAATTAAAATAATTACTTCCATTTATATTTTTCCGGAATAATATAGAATATTTTAGTTTTATATAATTCAATCTCTTTTTATATTTACTCAATTACCAAAATCAGATCTTTTAATTTATATTAAAAAATGTTACTTTATACTTATACAACAACTTATGAAATTTAAGGAGGCCTAAATTTATGATGAAATGTACATTGTGCGGTTTCAAGTTCGATGAAATGGATCGCAGTCCATGTGAATGTAGTTGTGCATTTGGTGGATGTGGAGGAGATTTTCTAGTATGTCCAGAATGTGGTCATCATATGATAGCTCCACCAGATGTTAAAAAAAGACTTAAAGAAATAGAAGGTAAAAACGAAACATCAATATTTTCCAAAATCAAACAAATATTTTAAAAACAAGGGAGGAATAATTAATGGCAACTTGTAAATTATGCGGGCATGAATTTGATGAAAGTAAAGAAGAACTATTGGAATGTAACTGTGGATGTGGAGGAGACAAAGTTTCATGTCCTAACTGTGGCTATGAAGTAAGAATCACATCAAATGTTGCTAAAAGACCAGTTAAAGAAGAAGAAGCAGGACTTTTAGGTAAATTTATTCAAAAATTCCGTATGGATAGTTGAATCTTTATAACAAGTTTATTTGCTCTTTTTTTTCATTGTTTTTTAATATTATTATAAATCATCCATTTAAATTACAGAAAATACCCTTATAATAATTAATATGTATAAAAAAAAGTTTTAAAAAAAGATGTGTTGTACATATTTTCAATATTAGATATTATATAATTTTTTATGTGGTGAAATTATATTTATAATCCTTCTTAAGGGGAGTTATATAATACCCATTTTTCAAATATGCTTGTGGTTTTTTCCACTAATTATTATTTTATACCAAGTAGTATATAAAGGTTACTTTATAGCTATTAAATTATTTTTTATATATTTTTTATTCGAAATTGTTTTTAGGATATGTTTCTAATATATTTTAGGTCCTGCATGACTATTTTTATTAACAATTTAAACAATCATTAAATAATATTTTATAAAGATTTAATATTAGTAACTATTAATAACAAGATAGAGGTAAATTGTTTATGACTTTTGCATTAAATATTAGGGCAATGGATAAGCCAGGTGTTTTGGGTAAAATCACTAGTTATATTGCTAAAAAGAATGTTAATATAATTTTTACTCAGGTTTATAATCAACCTGACGGTAATGCTTCTACATATATTGAACTGGAGAATGTAGAAGATATTGATGAAATTATTAAAGGTATCAGTGAATTTTCAGAAGTTTTTGAGGTTATGCAATCTCCAACAATGAATGATGTTTGGGGAAAAAGAATCATAATAATTGGTGGGGGAGCACAAGTATCTCAAGTAGCATTAGGTGCAATTACAGAAGCAGATCGTCATAACATTAGGGGTGAACACATAAGTGTTGATACATTACCTATTGTTGGTGAAGAGAATTTAACTCAAACTATTCGTGCAGTAGGTAGTCTTCCTCGTGTAAAGGTATTGGTATTGGCTGGTTCTTTAATGGGTGGAACCATTGTTGATTCAATAAAAGAAATAAAAGAAAAGTATGGTATTAAAGTAATAAGTTTAAATATGGTTGGCTCTGTACGGGATCATGCTGATTTGGTGGTAACTGATCCGGTACAGGCGGGGGTAATGGCAGTGATGAGTATTGCAAATACTGCTCAATTTGATATTGGTCGAGTCAAGGAAGTATTGTAGTTTTTTCTTATTTTTTATTCTTTTAAAGGGTTATTTTCAAGTTTCACATATTCATTTATTGCTTCTCGTGTAGTTCCAACAACTAGATTATATGTCTTCTTACCCGTATCTTTATTCAAACATTCTTCACACACACCAGATGCAATAATCCTTTCATTATTTTTAACAATTCCGGTATAAGTATGTGTAAATGAAACTATCTTTTCAATTATTCTATCTTCCCCTTCTAAAATTTCAACATCTTTGATATTATATATAGCTGGAGTTTCATAAGATTTAGAATCATCTATAATTTGACATTTTATTTTTATATTTCCAATTGGTCTAAAATATAAATTTTCTTCATTTTCTATTTCTTCAAATTTTTTAGTAAATGAAATATCAAATAAAGTTCCTTTAATCAAGCCTCTATTATTTTTTCTAAATTCATACCAGCTAAATTCATCAAGAGTGAATGTTTCATCAAAGATACGTTTATCAAATATCCTCTTCCAATATCTTTCATCAATACAATCTAATGGACTGTTCTTATCATATTTGGCTTTTGCATAATATTCTCTGGCCTTTTTATGATTTTCTCTACCGAATATAATTAGGTCAATATCAGATTCCTCAGTATCTTCCAAGCCAATAAGTGTAGAACCGCTAATTCCCATATCACTATAGGGAATATCACATTCATTGTGGAATATGTCTGTCAATAATGCAATTTTTTCATAAAATTCATTGGTGTCACGTTTATTTCTAATGTCTTCTAGGCCTTCAATAGGATTGTAAATTCTTTTGATGTCTTCAACAGCAACAGCCATCATTTTCTTATTTTCAACATTCCAATCTATAAGGTAATTAGGATACTTCTCTTTTATAATGCTATATGCTTGTGAACTATTCACTTTTTTATATTTCACTCCGTTCAAGCTACGATTTCCATCATCTGATGGTACATAACGTAAAAATGAGATAACATAATCTTTTGGATGGGTATAATTGGTTACGGCAAAAAATAAACCATCATAAGTTTCAATGTAATAACGAGTTCTAACATTCATAATTTCATTTTTCCTTAAAAATAATATATTTTATACTTTTTAGTTAATTACTAATTTGTTAAAAAACATATTTAATACTAAGATTATTTGAGGAATAACAAATGCAATATAAAAATTGGCAAGACGGTAATGAATATGATGGAAGTCAAATAAATCCATCATGGGCTTTTCAGGAATTTAAGATAAAAGATTCAACAATAGTATCATGGATAGGTCCTATGAATATCCTAGGGGATAATTTAATAGACTTTGAAGATGTAGGATTGGACATTAAAGGAAACAAAATGTTACATTTTATAGTAGAGCACTTTGATGAACAACCAGGAAATTTACGATTAATATATCATAGACAAAGAATCCTTGTAATGATTACAAGGGACATACTCTTAAAATATGGGGTTAAAACTACACAAGATGGTGATGACATATTTGTAGGTGATGGAAAATTATCAGTATCCATTGCAACAGCATCAATAAGTTCAATGAAAATACATTTTGCATTAAATATTACAATAAATGGAACGCCCGATGATGTTAAAACAGCATCACTTGAGGATAATATGGATATAAATAATATCAAACAGTTACAAGATGAAATAGCAACAAGTTATATTAATTTTATGGATGATATAGAACGAGATATTACAAAAACAAAAGTATTCTAATGGAAGTACGATAATATGATGAGAGTAAATTTAGATGGAATTCATACAAACTTAAGATTTTCAGCAGCACATATGGTAATAGGACATCAGTCATGTGGAAAAATACATGGACATAGTTATATAGTTGATGTGGAAGTAGAAGGACAACGAAGTGGACGATTTGGTTTTGTTATAGACTTTAAAATATTAAAGGACATTACACGCAAAATCTGTAAAACATTGGATCATAGAGTATTGATTCCATTGAATAGTCCTGATTTAAAAGTAACACATCAAGATGATAAACATATAGAATTCACAGTCCTTGACTGTTTGGAATATAAATTACCAATACAGGACGTAGTACTTCTTCCAACCGAATCAACAACAGCTGAAACATTATCCACATACATTACAGAAAAGATTGTTGAACAAATAGATGATGTATCAACACTCTCCTATATTGAAGTACAGGTAAATGAAGGTATAGGACAGGGAGCATCATATCGTAAATATCTAAATCAACAATAAGGGGTCATAATATTAAATCAAAGATTAATGAAGTCTTCAGCAGTATACAGGGAGAAGGAATGCTCATAGGAAAAAGACAAATTTTCATAAGATTTGCAGGATGTAATATCAACTGCCTATACTGTGATACTATAGATAGCAAATCATTAGATAATGGAAAATACATGTCATTTGAAGAATTAAATGATAAAATTCAATCCTTGATGACGGATGATTTTCATTCATTAGAAATAACAGGAGGAGAACCATTATTGCATTCTGATTACATTCATGATTTTCTTCAAAAATATCCCTATCCTGCAATGCTTGAAACCAATGCAACCGTGCCTGATGCAATGCATCAATTAAAAGACTTAATAGATATTGTATCAATGGATATTAAACTACCCGAACATTTTACATCCAATGAACAATGGAAGAAAGTATATTCTGAAGAATTAGAATCTATAAGGATAATGGAAGAAGATGATATTTCATATTATCTAAAGATAGTTGTAAGCGATACAACCCCATTGGATGTGATAAGTGATATTTTAACAGACTTAAAAAGTCTTTGTTCAAAAGATGTTGATTTAATAGTTCAACCGGTAAGTCCGATGAGCAAATGGTCTGATAAAAAGCATCTATTTGAAATTTCAGAATTGATTGGTGCACATTTTAATGTATCAATAATTCCTCAAATACATAAATATATGGATATTGATTAATATTTAATATATTTAACTTAATCCTCTCTTTTTTAATAATTAAGTTAATTCTAGGATAAATATTGTAAAAAGCTTTCAAAAAAAAATAATAATATAAAATTATTAAAATTTATGTGGGTATATAAATTTTTTTAGTAATAATTTTACTCACTATTACATATGTAATTCCTATTATATAATAGTTTAAGTCTGTTTTTCAATTTTTTTAAGTTTATTTTAATTTTTTTATAAAAAATTTTTATAGTTACAAATTACCATATTATTTTAATTTAAAAAAATTAAAAGAGTTTATATAAGTAATGCTATAAGTATTATTAGGTTATTAGAATTTTTAATAACACACGGAGTAGTGATTAACATGGATTTAGAAATGAAAAATGACATTGGTATTAAAGATGCAATGACTTATAATGTTATCACAGCATCTGTTGATGCTAATATATCTGAAATAGCAACTATAATGACTGATAATGATATAAGTTCCGTGGTTATACTTAATCAAAAGGTTGAAGGTATTGTAACAAGTAGTAGTATAATCTCTAAGGTTGTATCAAAAAATATCTCACCACAGGATATCACAGCAGATATGATCATGACCAAATTTGTCAGTATTAGCCCAAATTCCTCATTAATTGAAGCTTCAAAATTAATGAAGGAAAACAATACAAAACTATTATTAGTTATGGATGATGAAGAATTAAAAGGTATAATATCACAAACTGATATTGTCGGTGTTTCTCCAGAATTAATAGATGTATTTGTTGAAAAGAGTAATATTGATGAAAAAACGTATAACGATGATATAAACTACAAAACAGATTATGACGAAAACCTTGATGAAGGCGTATGTGAAAAATGTGGTGTTTATGATCAACTTGAAAATGTAGATGGACAATTTTTATGTTCAAGTTGCATAGATGACTCTGATGATGAATAGATATTCAACAAAAATACAAATTAACCAATACACAGGAGATAAAAAAAAATGAGAAATAAACTAATCAATAAAATAAAATCATATGATTCAATTAACTTACAAACAACAAGAAAACCAGACACTGATGGGGACATAATGGATATTGCATTTAAAGATGTAGTAACAGCTTCACAAAGTTCCACAATAATAGAAATAGCAAACCTCATGAGTCAAAAAGATATCAGAAGAATACCTATAACTGATCCGGGAAGTGGAAAATTACTTGGTATAGTAACTACAATGGATATTTTAGACTTCTTTGGAGGAGGAAAAAAATACAATTTAATAACAGAAAAACATCAGGGAAACTTCCTATCAGCAATAAATGCACCAATCAAAGAAATCATGACAACCGGCGTTAAAACAATGTCTAACAAGGACACAATCATTGATGCAGCAACTCTCATGCTTGAAGAAGACCTTGGTGGTTTTCCAATAGTTAACAGTGATGATAAGATAGTTGGAATAATCACTGAAGGAGATGTCGTCGATAAATTAAACAAATTAGTAGCTAAAAAAGATGTCCAGGATGTAATGGCTACAGATCTTATAACAACCACTCCTGGTACTAGAATAGAAGGAATAACAAAAATAATGGTTAGAAATTCCTTAAGAAGAGTGCCAATTGTTGGTGAAGATGAAAAAAGTAGCACTAATGAAGAAAAACTCTTAGGATTTATCACAGCATCAGATATTCTTAAATACATAGGAGATCATAAGCTATTTGCTAAATTATTCTCAAATGAAGGGGATGATGTAGTTGATGTAACCATTGATCAACTGATGATTACTGATATAAAAACAGTATCAAAATATGATAAATTAAGTGATGTTGCACAAATAATGATGGATTCTAATATTCGTGGATTGCCTGTTGTTGATGACGAAACTAACAAGTTAATTGGAATTATAACAATACGTGATTTACTCAAATCAATTGCTGAATAATAAATTTCGTATACACAATATTTATCTATACATTTTTAAGCAATGTTATAGATAATAATATATTGTACTATTAAAAAAAATCAAGGGAGTCGATAGAAATGACAATCGATAAAGTGATGGCTAAAAATATAGTTACAGTACGTAAAGATCAAACAGTAGCAGATGCAATAAAACTAATGAACAAACATAAAATTTCCAGATTGCCTGCAATAGCACCTAAAACTGGTGAATTAGTAGGTATTATCACTGAAAGTGACATTGCAACTAAAATAGCATCTGCAAAGTATGAAACTGTACCATTATCTCATATTCGTATTTCAACAATAATGACACAAGATGTTATCACGGCCAAACCATCTGATTCTTTATTAACTGTTTTAAAAACGATGGTAGATAATCATATTGGTGGTGTTCCAATAATGGATGAAGATGAAATTGTTGGAATGGTTACAAAAACAGACTTCTTGGTTGATTTAGATAAAGAACCTTATAATGAAGTTGCTATTAAGGAAATCATGACTAAACGGGTAGTTACAATTGGCCCTGATGAAAGAATAGTTCATGCAAGAAGATTAATGATAGATAATAAAGTTCGTCGTCTAGTGGTTGTAAACTCTGGAGCAATAATGGGAATACTCACAGCTAAGGACTTAGCAAAAACTATTATTGACTTTAAAAAACATGTACCTGAAAAATATCAGCATTCCCAAATAAGAAACTTATTTGTACAGGAAGTAATGTCACAAACAATTGAAACAGCAGATAAAAATGATACAATAAGTCAAGTAGCTAATGTAATGGTTACCAAAGAATTTAGTGGAATGCCTATAGCAGATGAAAATAATAAAGTACATGGAATAGTTTCAAAAACAGATTTACTAAACTTTATCTACAACCATAACAGAAAAAGAGGAAATTACTAAGTAATTTTCTCATTATTTTTTTTCTTGATTTTTATTATTCATAATATTTTTTCTAATTCTTTAACTAATTAATTACTTATTGTAACAGGGACTTGCTTTAAGTGACATCTTCTATTTTTCAAGATTAATTTTTTTACTTATTCCAATTATTTTCCATAACATTAATCAATATTGTTATATATAATTATATATTAATGATTAATACAAAAAAAATTGGTTATCTTGGTCCTGAAGGAACCTTTTCTAATGAAGCTGTTTTACAAATTACGGATGATTCTACTCTAATTACTCCATATGATACTATAATGGATATATTTGTATCGTTAGAAAATGGAGAAATTGATGAAGCAATAGTTCCGATAGAAAATTCCACAGAAGGATCTGTATTGGTGACTTTGGACTTATTGACTGAATATGATTTTAAAATAAAGTCAGAACTTTTTTTACCTATTAAACATAATCTTCTTGTTCAAAGAGGTAAAAAATTAGAGAACATTACAGTCATCTGTTCACATTCACAGGCAATTGCGCAGTGTAGAAACTATATTGCTAATGTACAAAAACAGGTACAGTCTATGAGTAGTACAGCTAATGCTGCACGATATATTACAGAAATATCAACAGCGGCAGTAATAGGTAGTAAATTATTATCAGATAAATATGATTTGGATATTCTTGAAGAAAATATCCAGGATTATGATAATAATGTAACGCGTTTTGTATTAATATCAAATCATGACAACAATGAAATAACAGGTCATGATAAAACATCCATTATAATCTCATTACATGGCGATAAGCCAGGCGGATTATATGAAGTATTATATGAATTTGCACGTAATAATATTAATTTAACAAAGATTGAATCAAGACCATCAAAGAAGGGTATGGGTAAATACAATTTTTTCATTGACCTTGAAGGTCATAGGAATGATGTTTTAATAGAGAATACCTTGAATGACGTTCAAAGAAAAGTTGAATTCTTTAAAATCATAGGTTCATATAATCAAATAAATGTTGGGGGGAATTAAAATAGCACCAGGAAGCTCTCGACGTGAAATTGAGAAGAAATTAGAAGATTTGGAAAAACAGAAAGATAATGGTTTATTGACATTGGAAGAGTATGATACATTAAGGATACGTTTTGAACGAAAATTAGGAAATCGTGAAGCAGTATCTAAATTACAAGAGAAAAAAGGTTTTAAGCCATCTGCTATTGCTGATAGGAAGGCTAAACGAGAAGAATTATATGATGACTTTGTTGATAGGTATGCAAAAAGAGACAATCAAATTGCACAGGAAAATGCATCAAATTCATTAGGTAAAGGTACAAAAAGATTAATGATTCTTATCTTATTGTTAGCAGTATTTGTTGTAGGTATTGGTGCAGGAGTTATGGCATTACATACTCAAACTATTCAAACACAAGAAACTGTTACTGTGGCAGATTCCGCATTTGTGGATAATATGACAATAGCAGCAAATAATACTAACACTACTAATAACACCAACATTACAACAACTAAAAAGTCAACATCTAATAAGACATATAGTAGAAGCAGTTCTAAGAGTTCTAGTTCCTCATCAAGTAAGTCTAGTTCCTCATCAAGTAAGTCTAGTTCCTCATCAAGTGGTTCTAGTTCTTCATCAGGAAGTTCAGGTTCATCATCAGGTAGTTCAAGTTCTAGAACTTCTAGCTCAAATTAATTAGTATTTATGGAGTAATAATATGAAATTGAAGAATATATTAATTCCTATAATAATGATAGTGATTGTAGTGGCATTGTCCGGTTGTATTACAGATTCAATTGATGGAAGTGCATATCAGAAGAATGGTATGGCATTTGATTATCCAGGTAACTGGGAAGAGGCAAATAGTGTAGCTAACAATTCTATGGGTGCAATAGTCTACTCTAATGATAGTCAAATATCAATAGTAATTCAACAAGTACCGGCAGAATTTGGCTCAACACTACAGCAGGCTTATGATAATAATAATAAAAATCTTCAGTCAATAAATGGCTATACCAGTATTCAAGAAAATAATACAACAGTTAATGGTAGAAATGTAACTATTCACAGATATATAGATGTAAATCAATTAGGTCAACAAAAAGAACATATAGCTTCATGGATGACCATGGATGATGGGAAAAATTATGTAATATTATATTCTGCACCGGTTGAAAAATATGAATCACAAAAAGAAGCCTATGATCATGTAGTATCATCATTTAAATTGTCAGAGTCTAAAGGCTCATCTTTTGATAATTTTATTAATGGATTTAAGGGATTGATATGAAGATAATATTATGTATAACTGGTAGTATTGCTGCAGTAGAAGATTTGAAACTGGTTCATCAATTACAACGTAGGGGATTTGAAGTAGAATGCTTCATGAGCCCCTCTGCTTGTGAGATTATAACACCATTATCTATGGAATTTGCTACAAAAAATCCTGTAAATACTAAGATAACCGGTTATGTGGAGCATGTTGTAAATGCACAGGCTGACTTGATATTGGTTGCACCAGCAACAGCAAATACTATTGGAAAATTTGCAAATAAGATAGCAGATACCAACGTTACAACATTACTATTAACAGCTAGTGGATATGATACACCAATCCTATTTGTGCCATCTATGCATATATCCATGTATGAAGCAATTGAAGATAATATCAATAAAATTAAGGAAAATTATCCTCAGGTAAAATTCATGGAACCGGTAAATGCTGAAAGAAAAGCAAAATTTCCTTCCAAAGAAGATATTGCATTGGAAGTTGAACGCATGTTAAATACACATTCTTTAAAGGATAAAAATGTGTTAATATCAACAGGTGCAACATTTGAAGCTATTGATGCAATGAGAGGAATTACAAATAGAAGTTCTGGAAAGATGGGTGTTGAAATAGCTAAAGAAGCATATCGGCGTGGAGCAAACGTTACATTATTATGTGGACAACTTCATACCTATGTTCCAACAGTATTTAATCGTATAGATGTTGAATCAACTCAGGAAATGATGGATGTTATTGCAAAACAAATAGAATCAACGGATATATATGTTTCTGCAGCAGCCATATCTGACTTTAAGATTGAAGATTACTGTGAAAATAAGTATCCTTCAGAGGATGATATAACAATTAAGTTTGCAAGACTTCCTAAACTACTTGAAAGAATTAAACAATTAAATCCTGATACATTTGTCGTTGGATTTAAGGCTGAAGCGGGAGTAAGTGAGGATGAACTTATATCCAAGGCACAAAATCGTATGATGAAGTATAATACCGATATAATGATTGCCAATGATATACTGGTAGAAAATGGTGGTCCGGGTTCTGACAATAATGAAGTTTATATTATAGATAATGAGTCCTATGATAAGGTATCATTGGATTCTAAGGAAAATGTTTCTAAAAAAATAGTTGATAAGGTAATTACTCTTTTATAATTATTTTTTTCATTACCTTTTTTATATATTTAAAATGATTTTTCACAAATGTATGCAATATGGTCCTTCTCATATGGGTCAAGTATTATTTCTTCTAAAATTTTAAGCCCACCTTTTTCTAATTTACTTTTTTCTTCTTTAAAAATAACACTTGGCTTCTTAGTTACATCAATACTTCTAGCTTTAATCATAATTATGCCAATGCTATTCTCTTTTGAAAATAGTTTGAAATTGTCAAGAAACAACTTTGTTTGTCTTGCCTGTGCAACATCACTATAAACAATGTCAACACTTTCAACAAGATGCTGATAGTTATATGGATGAGTAGCATCCTCAAGAAGTGGAATAAGATTTTTTCTTCTTTTAGAAACCTCCAGAAATTCCCTCATCATAGTTGGAGAAAATTCAACAGAATAAATCTTTCCATCAGTACAAATATCAGATATGTGTGATGGGGTAGTACCTGCTGATGCACCAAGATATAAAACATTGGACTCCTTTTTAAATGGAAAAATGGATAATCCGTTAAATATGGCAGCAGCCAATTTTGAACGTCTAGGATTCCATAACCTAAATTGTTTATCTTCATAATCTAAGAGTTTTTCCTGATAAACTTGGATGCCGGGGGTAAGATTAATAGTAGCAATCTGATTGTCTAACTGATATACATTTTCTCCTATCTTATTAATCTGCATATACTTAAAACCTCCCTAATATGAATATTCTCCTTTTTTAAGCTTACGTTTATTACGTTTAGATTTTTTACGTTTATCCTTCTTGGATTTCTTGGATTTTTTCTTATCCTTTTTTTCATCTGATTTTTTATTTTTACGTTCAGGAAATGGGTGTTCTTTCTTAATTTTTTCAACCTTATTATTTAAATCCTCTTTCAATGATGGATCATATTGGCCTGTAAACGCATCCTTCCTTGCAGCAATAGTAATTTTACCAGCCACTGCACGTGCAAGCTTTCCACGAACCCACCAGTTGGATCCTCTGATACTTGGATGCTGGAAGATAAGACCATGTTTTGGTGGTTTTTCACCAGTTTTCAAATGTCTGAATATTGCCTTTTCTGCTCCAATAATCTGAACAGTACTTGAAGGAAGTTTAGCAAGATTTTCCAATCCATTACAATGGGCTATTAACTTAGCAGCCAAGTTAGCACCAGCTACATCATGAAGATTTGGTGCAATTTGCAAGGTTTTTTCTTGGATATATTCCTCTAAATTTCTTTTAGTTTCATACAAACTTAAAAGACTTGATGCAAAATCCTTTATAATTGCAATATCATTTTCATCCATTATTATATCATAGTCATCTGATAAAGTAATTCCTGTGGATTCTAGAATATCCGAATTTCTTATATTTTCTCTTGTTGTTTGTGTTGCAATAATCTTCGTATACAACTCATGATTATGTATTTTATCAAGTTCTGGTAAATAGGGTGTGCACCATTGACGTAGTCTTTCAATATGTTTACCGGTACTTTCCTCAAGTTCTTCAAGTGAGTTGATGGTTTCAACAATCATCACATCATTAGTTTTAACAGATTCCCTAATTTTATCCTTAGTTATCTGATTATAAATATTATTCAATTGGAATCTTATTTCATCATCATCAAAGCCTGTGATGTTGCCTATGATTTGATTAAAGTTTTCTCTTAAATATACACCTTGGGATGTTGTTTCCTGAGTCTTAATATTATCATCTAAACTAGCATATAAGGATGTGTTAATTCTACCTTCGATTATAATCTCATCATATTCCTTCCTTAAGTCATCTATCAAATATTTTATTTCATCTGTTAATTCATTTTTTGATATTTTCTTCAAGGAGTTAATATTATCTTCAAATAATTTATAAGTAATTATATTATTATCCACATCCATAGCTATAAATCCAAAACCTGTTGTGAGTATAATAACTTTCATGTGTATATTTTTAATTAATTTAACATTTAATCATTTTGCATTAAAATATTATTTTTAACAGAGACTGGGCATAATATTATTTTCAGATAGAAAAAAAGTATAATAAAAAAATGGTGGTTAATGAAGTTTATTTAAACTTCTATGTTTTTTTAGTAAAACCGTATGTTAAGGCTAAACCTAATATTAACAGTATTAGTATTTGTATAAGAATATCTGGCTGTACCATAGCTTCAGGTAATTTCTTTGTTATTTCATAGATTTTTTTATTTGAAACGACAGCTGGTGAACTTTCAGAATTTGTTTGTGATGCCTTTGTTTCTTCTTGTGTTGTAGTCTGAGTCTGTGTATCTTGTGTATCTTCTTGTTGTTCCTGTTCCTGTTGCTGTTCTGGTTCTTCAGGTTGTTCTGGTTCTGCAGGAGTTGGATCATCTGATTGTTCTGGTTCATCACCATTATCAACATCTGGTTTTTCTCCAGCAGTGGCTGTTTGATTAGTTTCTGTTTTTGTATTGTTTATTACTGATGGAGTGTTGTTTAATTCTTCTACTTTTTCAGGTACAATTGTCTGGTTGCTGTCTTGTGTCTGATTTTCAGTGGTTACTGTCTGATTTTCTACTATAATTGTAGGGGTTGTAGTGTTTGTCTGGTTGGTTTCTGGTATTTCTGTTTGGTTTGGTTGTGGTTCTGGTTCTGGAGTGTCTGTTTGGTTTGGTTGTGGTTCTGGTTCTGGAGTGTCTGT
>SUTR01000114.1:1793-3644 GCA_015062825.1 Methanosphaera stadtmanae | reverse complement strand
TTTAAGATAAACTACGGTTAATCAACTAAGAATAACTATAACAACTGATTTAAAGATAGAATGCTGCAAACGTATAGCTAAATTAAATTTTAAACATTAATTTTGTATATTCCATGCAAAACAAAAGATTCCAAGATACATTAGATATTATGTAAAGGAAAATGATTTATCTGATAAAAAAATAGGCAATATTACAAGTATTTGAAAGAAATATATAAAATATTTTATGTAAATTAATGATTTAGGGTATCAGAGAAACTGAAGTCTTAAAAAAAAATCTGAAGAATTTCCAAAAGTAATTAATGAAATTATAAATAAAAAAATACAACCATATTCGACTTATTTAACACAATATTTAGAAGATTCTTTAATAGAAAAAACTATTAATATGATAGAGGGAATATTTTCAAATACTTTTCCTAAAAGGATTAAAAATAATTATTTAACTTAGGATGGCTTTTTATCAAGATTTAAGATAAAATTTGAACGATGGAAGCACGAAAAGGAGTTTATTAATATCTCTGGAAATTACGCCATTTTTTACAAATACCATTATACTTTTATTAAATGTTAAACAAAGATATATTATATTAGATTTCATTTTTATATAAGAATATTATTTTTATATTAGAATATTATTTTTTTTAATTAATGAATATCATATATTCTTTTTTTGGATGTGAAATCTTGAAATTGTAAAATAGACGTGGCTAAAATGAAGATGTTATTAAGATATTTTATTAAAACTCAATGGAAGAAAATTGTTCCGCTCATCATTTTCCAGTTTATTGCAACAACAGTCCAGTTTTATGGAATTTATATTGTGGGAAAATTACTTAATTTAACCTTAAAAGGAATAGATTTGGAATTTTTGGGTTATTATGAAATAATTCTCATAGTGGCGACTATAATAACCTTTCTGGCCCTGTTGGCAGTTTATTATATTGCAGTGAATATAGCATCATCTACGGGATACAATATCAGAAAAAGATTGTTCCATGTATATGCTAATGCACCTATTGGGGAAATTCAAAAGTTTAAAAGTACTGGATTGATGAGTCGTACTACTCGGGGAATATTTACTATGAGAAACTTCATATTTAACGTTCTTGGTTTTTTATCACTTATTCCCTTCGTATTTTTATCAATGTACTTGGATCTTAATTATATGAGTTCTTTCCTGGGAAATGTATACCTGATTTTATTGGCAATGATGCTTGTCTTTGTTTATATAATTTTAAGGTATGCCTGCGATAAATATTTTGAACTTAAAAGCACATTCGCTGGTATAAATTTCTTATTTAGACAAGGAGCATTATTGTTTGATAATATACGATTAAATAATAAACAACAATATGAAAAAGAAGCATTTCAAGGCGCTATAGAAAAGTCATATACCACTAGTCTGGATTATTCTAAAAGAACAAGTTATTTCTATCCATTATTTTTAATAATATTTAATTTGTTCATAGTACTAATGATACTATTTACTGCTCAGGAATTAATCACTGTTAAGATGGATATATTGGAAGTAGTAATCTTTTTCCTATTTGTATTGTTTACTTTAGGCAGTGTAAAAACGTTACCAACTATATTTAACTCATTAACAAAAGTAAATGGAACATCAAAAAGAATTGAAGAAGTATTAATTCTTGAAGAGATGTTAGAAGAAGAGGATTATGAATTTAAAAACAATAATAATCAGAATATAATTGAATTTAATGATGTTAGCTTCAAATATGATACGGAGGATGTTATCCGAAATGTGACATTTAATGTTGAAAAAGAGTCTACAATAGCAATTGTAGGTAAAACTGCAAGTGGAAAATCAACAATATTATCACTTTTAAA
>SUTR01000114.1:0-1693 GCA_015062825.1 Methanosphaera stadtmanae | reverse complement strand
ACAATCATTCTTGTAACAGACAACATTGAATTACTCGAAAAGATGGATAAGATAATCCTATTGGATGAGGGTAATATCAGTATGATAGGCACTCATTCAGAATTAATGGATACTTCAGAATATTATAAAAACCTGGTCAATACAGGTGAGGAGATGTTATTATGAAGAAACTTGCCGATTATGAGGATTTCATAGATTTTATAAAGAAACTCTTAAAGCCGCATAGAGTGCGATTTATAATAATTACCTCATTAGTACTAATTTACTCTATATGTGCCATTAATTTACCTAAAATATTGGGAAAAATAATTAACATGTTTGGAGACTATAAGGTGGGAAGTACAATCTTTTTCTCATCAAAATTCACCAATCTCCTAATTGAGGTAACTGCACTTATCCTGATAACGTATATTCTTAAAATAGTTATTACGTATATAACTTATCCTGTAAGTGACAAGATCACATTAGGTTTACGTGAAAGAATTGATAAAAAAGTTCACAGCGTTAACTACAAGTACTTGAATGACACTCATTCAGGAGAAATTATGTCAAGAATTAATCATGATACTCTTGTCATACGAGGATTTATGGGTGTTAAATTATCAACAATAATCTCTAAAATGCTGTTATTAATTATGGCCGTAATTATGATGTTAATGATTGACTGGGAATTAACCAAATGGTACCTGTTAATAATGGTTGTGAGCATCATATTTATTGCATTAATCAACAGATTCAGTATAGATTACGTGAAGGAATCACGAGACTATATGGGTAAAATGATATCGGTAATAGGAGATACACTCCTGAACAAAACGGTTGTAAACAAAGATGATAACAACAGTTATAGTGAAGATAGATTTGACATATTAAACAGCCTGGATAAAAAAGCTTTCAGTAATGCAACCACCAAAGCAGTTATTATTGAACCAATATCATTGTTAATGTCTAACCTTGTATACATTTTAATATATGTAATTGCAATAAGCATGTTATTTGATAAAACAATAAAACTTGAAGTAGTGCTAGAATTAGTATTATATGGACAGATAATTATTAATCAACTTAAATACTTCGGAAAAACAATAAGGGAAGTACAAACAGCATATTCCAGCTTCCTAAAAATCTATGAATTTCTGCATGAACCTGACGAGGAAGGAAATATTGAAAATGTTGAAGATATATCCAGTGGAGAAATTGAATTCAAGAATGTTTCATTCAGTTATGATGACAAGAAAGTATTGGATAACTTGAACTTTAAAATAGGTGACAAAAGTAAAATATTGGTTAAAGGTAAAGTATCCAGTGGAAAATCAACTATTATAAACCTGTTAACAAAGTTCTATGAAATTGATTCGGGTGAAATACTCCTGGACGGTAAGAACATAAAGCAGATACCACAAAGAAATATCATTGATTCCTGTACAATAATATCGGAGAATAATCAGTTATATATGGCAAGTGTCGCCAATAACATTGCCTATTCAACAGACAATGTAAGCCATGAAGACATAGTAAAGGCAGCAAAAGAAGTTGGAAGTCATGAATTCATAATGAAACTGCCAAAACAGTATGATACGGTAATATCTGATGAAAGTAATAATCTCAGTCAGGGTGAACGTGAATTAATTCTTTTAACAAGAGCTTACGTTAAAGAGTCCCGGATACTGATAATAGATAATGTCATATCAAA
>SUTR01000113.1 GCA_015062825.1 Methanosphaera stadtmanae | reverse complement strand
TATTGATAAAGAAGGTTTAGTTGATTGTGAAATTAAGCAATATAAATGTAATTGTTGTAATCATAGATTTTCAGCTGGATAACTAAATAATTATATGTTAATAGATAAATATAATAATATTATTTATGACTTGGTCAAAATTATGAAAACTTGTAGATTGGAAGTACTTGATGATTCTTATAAAAAGAAAGCTAAAAAAGATAGATCAAAGTCTCTTCCCAAATTTATTTCAATAATCATTTTAATGATTTTCATTTTCATAATATTATATAGGATGGTTATAATCTGAAAAGGGATGGAATAGGATTTAATGTGGGAACTATTGATTTGACAATATGATGCAATTACTAAATGTTGGTTTATTGCGAATTTAATTATGAGGTAGATAAAATGAAAATATTGAAAGAATATAATGATAAAGAATTAACAGTTAAAGTTCAAGAAAATATTGATACTGTAACTGCACCTGATTTTGAAAATGAGTTAACAGAAGAATTTGGAAAATTTGATTCTTTAATATTGGATTTTGAAGAATTAGAATATATTTCCAGTTCTGGATTACGTGTATTGGTTATGGTAGAGAAGAAATTGAAACCTCAAAACATACCATTTACTATTATTAATTCATCTAGTACTATACGTGAAATATTTGGCATGTCTGGATTTGACAAGATTCTTAACATCCAATAATAATAATTGTAAATTATCAAAAGTTATTTCAGATTATTTTTTAATAATTATTTTTTGCTTATCCTCGAATGTGAGGATAAGCTTTGTTCTAACCAATTTTTTTTTATATATTAAATTTATATGGATTGTTTTATCATTTTTTAACGTTCAATGTAAGTATTGTTGCATCATCAAATTGTTCTTCATCTTTGCGATGTTTCCTAATATCTGTTATTAATCCATTTATTATATTGTCATTATCTGTAATATTATTAAGGCAGTTAATTAATCTTTCTTCACCATATAATTCATTCTGACTATTTTGTGCATCTGTTACTCCATCTGTGTAGAGGATAAATTTATCATCAACTTGTACTTCATGGTTTGTATATGTATATTCTTCCATAATTCCCATTACTATTTCAGAATCAACTTCAAGAAATTCATATCCTGTTTCTTTTTTTATTATTGGTGGATTATGACCTGCATTTGCATATGTTAATTTATGGGTTTTATTATTATATATCGCTAAAAACAATGTGATAAACATCATTTCAGGATTATCTTCACATATCTGGTTATTAACGTCATATAATACATTTGCAGGATTTAATTCATTCTTTAACAGAATTTTGATGGAAGTTTGTGTGAGTATGGTGAATATCGCTGCAGGCACTCCTTTTCCGGAAGCATCACCGATTATAAGTATTGTATTGTCATCATCTATTTCATAGAAATCATAAAAGTCTCCACCTACCTCTTTTGCCGGTTTACAATAACCATTTACATATATGTATTCATTATCTATTGCTTTAAGTGGAAGGGTTGTCTGCTGTATGTTATGTGCAATGTTCAGTTCTGCTTTAATTCTTTGTTTTTCACTTTCCAACTCTTTTAAATTGTCAATGTATTCATTGTTGTTTTTTATGAGTTTAGTATAACTTCTTGAAAGAATACCTATTTCATCATCCTGTTCTATGTACTCTGAGTATACCTCAAGTATTCCCTCTGATTCTATTCTTTTATCTTTCTTAATGAATGATTCTATATGTGAAAATGATTTAATAGGATTAATAACTTTTCCTTCCATATAAGTCAATAATATCAATGCAGGTATGAAAAACAATATGCTAACTCCATCTAATAACATTAATGCTATTAAGTATTGTTGATTTGCAGATATGTCATATAATATTTGAAATATAAACGAATCCACTGGTGAAAGAATTAGTAACATGTCAATTAATAATACAAATATTGTTAGTATAATGAAATAATTTGTAATTCTTTCAGGAATGGGTATGTAGTTTATAGTATTGATTTCTTTAATTGGCTTTCTGATATAAACAATTAATAAAATAATCATTAGGACTATTAGTATTAATGTAACTATAGGCTTTGAACTAACTATGTCTATGAGTATGTTAACTACTGCGAATATTAGTATAATATGATGTAATATTCGGTAGTTCTTATCTGATTTTTCAGATATTTCTGGTTTGTATGAGAAGTCTTTGAATCTGCATATAAGTATACATATGATACTGAATATTAATGCGAAATTAATGAAGTTAACAAAGTATCTTAATCCAATATAAATATTTAAACCTACTGAATTATGATAAAATAATCCTATCTCATTCATTGTCAGTACTGAATATAAGAATCCACATTCCATAATAAGTATCATCAAATAAACAAGACTGCGAGAATTATTTAAACGAGGCCTTGTAATTAAAAATTTATCCGATTTTTTAGTATACCATAATTTAAATGCCAGGTATGAAATTAGGAAACTAGTAATTAATGATGTAATGGATGAATTAACAGAATATCCTCTTATAATATCACAGAAAAAGTTACCCACTGCCGCACCTAAACTACCGTAAGGACCAAAGAACAGTCCTCCTATAAACAGGATTCCAAGATGGGGATTTATTTCTCCACCAAAATTAGGTGCATTTGTAATATAAAAATTTCCCAGATTAGTTATTATCATCAATATTAAAGGAATACAGAAATTCTTAATTTTATTCTTCATTTTTCAACACTCGTAATTATTGTTAGATGATTTTCACCATCAATATATTCATAAAATATTTCATCTGCCATATTTTTAACAAGATGTATGCCTAAACCACCAATTTTGGCATCTGCAACATCTTCTGGAAATTCCGGATCCTCTTTTAACAATGGATTAAATTCAACTCCATCATCTACAAATATCATTTTCAATTCTGTATTATTTAATTCAAAGAATACTTTAATATAATTACATTCAGAGTAGTTTACTATGTTAACAAACAATTCTTCAACAATTAACTTGACAGCATATTGATTTACGGATAATTCATCTTCAATAAACTTATTTAATCTGATTAGTTCTTCAACTTTTGGTTCTAAATTAATGGATTTCATAATATCATTTATTTATTGGAAATCTTGAAAATTTTTTATAATATATAAATTATTTATATTATTTTAATCTAAAATAATTATTCCTCATTGAATTATTTAAAAAATTAAATAAACATCCATAGGATAAGTATTTCTTATTATTCAAAGATTTAAATAAGCTATGGATTTAATTGAAATTATTACAAAAAGAAAAATAAGGAAGGTTTAAGGAAAATTATTGTATAACAATAGTTTCTTTATATGTGTTGGTTATGCCTTCACTGTTTGTAAATTCAATTTTTAGTTCATGTTGACCTACCAGATTATCCAGTATATCTGCAATTATCTGTGATAAATTATCAGTTACTGTAGCATTAAATACTACTTTACCGTCAATATATACTACCAGATGGCCATTTGCAAAGTTTGATCCAAAAATATTGTTTAATGCTTCAAGTGTAAGGGTATTGCCTGAATATGCTACATTATTGTTTACCAGTATTTTATATGTATTATGTGCATCAGCTACTTTATTTACATATTTAATTGGTGTATTAAAAGATCTTTTATTCACTTTATTGTTTGGCATTATCTTTACAGAGGATTTGGGAGTATCCTTTGTTAATATGGTTAAATCCACATATCCTCTAGAGAAATTATATGCTCTCTCACCAGAATAAGATGCAAAAAGTCCTTCACCAATTAAATCCTCATA
>SUTR01000112.1 GCA_015062825.1 Methanosphaera stadtmanae | reverse complement strand
AAAGGACTACATCAAATAACAATCATAGCAGGAGAAAACGGAAAATACCTATCAAGCCGAACAAATACAGTTATCATCAGAACATAACCTTAACCTCCCATTATATTTTTTTATCATTATCATAGATTATGATTAAATTATTTATTTTCTTTAAAATTATATTATATGTTTAATATAAATAATATTATTAAAATGATTTTAGATTGATTAAAAATATTTTTAATAATTTAATAATCTGGAGAAAATTATGAAGTACAATAAAAGAACATTTTTATTTATTTTGATAATTATCTGCTTAATTCTTGTAGTTTCAACAGTTAATGCTAGTGATAATTCTTATAATCTGCAGGATAATCATGATAAAATAGATATTAATGTACCAATTGTGAAAGAAAATGAATTAAATACAAATACATTATCAGATTCAAGTGTAAATTCAACAGATACCACAAGAAATAATTTATCAAAAAAGCAGAAGATTGTTAAAAAGTCAAAGACAATCATCATCACTAATGAGACATTTGATGAATACTTTACTGACAAATACCTAAATGACAAAGTATCAGAAGGTGATATCTTGGATTTTCAGGGAAACTTTATAGGTGAACAGTATTCAATGTACATTAACAAGGCAGTGAACATAACATCTACAACAAATGATGTTAACATTTCCCTTAATACAACTGCGGTTGACTGGTTTGGAGGAGATGATGTATCAGCATTCACAATCAATAAGGATGGTGCATATACCAATGTAAGCAATCTTTATTTCTATAATTCTCAGATATTCGTTAAAAATTCAAATCATATTATATTCAATAATATTACTGCCATTGTTGACAGTCAGGTTGTAGGACGTGGTGTTGGACATACCAGTATTCGTGATAATTCAAGCTTTGTAATTGTAGAAAACAGTACTTTTTCCACCCGGAATCATTGGGCCGGACAGAGTCTTGTTCTTGCATGGGCTAATAATTGTACCATACGCTATAATAAGATTTATGGATATGGACAGGTTGGAAATCTCTTCTATATTAAAACATTTAATGTGGATAATCTTCCATATGACAGTGAGGGCCATATTGACTATAGTATTGTAAATGTAAACAATACATTTGAAAACAATTATCTGGAAGCCGATACTGTAGATGGAATGAATTATGCAATATGTATTAGTGGTTCAAACAATAGGATAATAAACAATACTGTAAAGTATGATGGTGCTTGCATAAATATACAGGCATATATGCATGGTTATGATATGAATTCATCCATAATCAACAACACGCTGATAGGTGGAAATTTCATATCACCAAATGGAAGTGTGATAATAAACAACACAGTAACCTCAGGATACTTTGCACCAGGTGCAAACTGCATACTAGAAAACAACAATGTAGCAAACTTAAGATTATTCTATGACAATATAACCATAATAAATCATACTGTAAACAATATTGAGATATCAGGACACAAGGAAAATATCACAATAGAAAACTGTACAATAAACAATAACATCACAGTTAAAGGAACTTCATTATCAGATGTACCGTTAAATACTATTGTAAAAAACAGTTATATCGGAGAATACATTCTACTTAATGGATCTACCAATCTAACACTGACCAACAATACAATAGGACAGCAAGTAATAATAGCAGGAAGAAACAACTATAATAAAAATCTTAGTATAACCGGCAACAACATCACAACAGATAAGCAATACACAGTCATAGTAAATACTACAGTGAATGCTTTGAACATATCAGACAATCTCTTATTAACAAATGATACTATTGGAAATGATACAATATACTTCAAATCAATAAGGGATTCATATATTGCAGAAAATAACGATTACATAACCGGAAGCAATAAATTAACAGATACAAATTACCTTAAATTCTTCAATGATGATTCAACAACCAAAAACAATGCCCTAACCCCTAATATGACTCTAGAATTAGCAAGTAATATATATAATAAGGACTTCACATTTACAACTGCTAATATAACATTTACAAATCCAGACAACTACACAATATACAATGCTACTATAAACATTACTGATAAAGCCAGTATGATAATAAATGGATTAATCATCAACAATAGCAACAAAGAAAATGTATTTACTGTTGAATCTTCAAACAACCAAATATTAAATACAAAGATATATATTGACTCAGACATAGATCAAAAGGCAATCATCCTAACAGGAGACAACAATAGCATTTCAAACATTACAATAAATGCAACATCCACCCCTAATTCAATGCTGATACTTGCATATAACACGAAAAACCTAAACATTACAAATTCACAAATGCAATCAGACAAGGGATATGGAATAAACATAAACCAATCACAAAATATCCAAATAGACAACAACTATGTAAATGTTACAGCCGATAATACTGTAAACATAATGGATTCAGACAACATCAATGTAACAAACAACCAATTATATGCAAAAAAATCTCTGGGAGATGGCTCTGTTAGAACAATACAATCCACATCATTAGTACAGGATAACAACATAAACAACAACATAGCAACAATAACCGGAAATCTAACAGTATATACGCCATGTAATATTACTGTTAAAATAACTGATTCATTTGGAAATACATTAAATGAAGTAAATGCAAATGTTACGATAAATAACCATAAATTTACACCAGCAATAGAAAATGGAACCGCTACAATAGCATATACTCCACTAGATATCAATGATGTAAACATTTCAGTAATACAATCAAGTCCTAATAAAAATCCAAAAACCATTAATGCAACACTAAAAGTAAATCCGATAAGTACAAAAAGCACACTAACACCTGTAAAGGGATTAATCGGACAAACATTAACCATCAATACAACAGTAAAGGATGCGCAGAATAACAATGCAAAAGACGGAACAGTAACATTCACAGACAATACTGGAAAAACACTTGGCATTGCCAAAGTATCAAATGGTGTTGCTTCAATAAACATAAGCTACAAAAATGTTGGAATTTACAACATCACATCTACATATTCATCTATTAATACATACAAATCATCAACGGCAACAACAATAATAACAATTAGCAATGTTAATATTGCCATATCTGGCCATCCTATAGTATTTACAAATAGCAATATTACGGTTAAAACAATTGGTGAAAATGACAAGTTAGTGACAACAGGTAATATAAGAGTAAGAATAAACAACATCATACAAAATGTAACATTCAAGAATGCAATTGCAACTATTAGCTATACACCACAGAATACCAATACCTTAAATGTATCAGTCACATACACAGCAGCAGATAAGTTTACTGTAAACAAGACGGCCACATTAAATGTTAATCCAATAAGTACAATAACCACAACAACATCTGCAAAAGGACTTGTAGGCCAAAAAATAACCATCAACACAACAGTAAAGGATGCAAATAACAACAATGCAAAAGACGGAACAGTAACATTCACAGACAACACAGGAAAAATACTGAAAACAGTCAAAGTAACAAATGGAATGGCAAGTACTATTGTAAGTTATACTACAGCGGGTGTTTATAATATAACGGCAACCTATACAAACAGCAATGTATATAAAACATCCAATGCAAAAGCCACCATTACAATAGGAAAAGTTAATCTAGCAATAACAGGAAGCCTAACAGCACTTACCAAAGGTGACATTACTGTTAAGGTTACTGATGAGAATAATAAGGCAGTGCCTACTGGCAGTGTTGCTGTCAAAGTAAACAACGTTGCTCAAACTGTATCATTCAAGAATGGAGTTGCAACAATAAGCTATACTCCACAAAACACTAA
>SUTR01000010.1 GCA_015062825.1 Methanosphaera stadtmanae | reverse complement strand
TTGTGGTATTGTTTTTTGCTAATGTTGATAAGAAAATTGAATTGGATTATAAGGATCTTGTTGTTAGTGATGATGATTTTACTAAGTTTATAATAAATAATGGGAGGAAAATATATTGCTTTGTTTAATTATTTTAAATGATTTTAGTTATTTATTTTATATTATAGTTGATTTTTTATCTTTTTTATATTTCGTCTTTTTTTTTATTTGTTTATATGTTTTTCTTTACTATACTTTTTTAGTCCGTTTATATTTTTTTATCTGTTTTTTTGAAACGGACTATCGTGTTTACTTTTTTTATCATATTTTCTAAGTTAATTTTAAAAAGTATTTGTATGGGGGTTAATGTGTTAGTTGGTTATGGTTAGTTTCACGTATTTGGTTAGTCCGTTGTAGTAGTTGTTTCCTGTTTTGATTGTTAGTGTGTATGTTCTTGTTTTTTAGTTGTTTGTGGTTAGTTAGTAGTTTAATGGTCTGTGTTTGTTGGAGTGTTATGATATATCTTTCATGGCTTTTGTATCATGCTGTAATAGTGTTGTTGACTTGCATGTTTACTGCTATTGTAATTGTTCTGTTGGTCTGAAGGGGTCTATTAATCTAAAATTTACTTAAAAAAAATAAGTTATGGTGTTTGGAGGTCATAATCCTTTAATATTTTAGAATTTTATAGTAGTAGTCTTCTGTTTTGCTGGTTATGCTTTCCCAGTCAAAATTCTTTGCATAATTTCTGCAATTTGCTCTTACTTGTCTGTTTAATCCATCACCAATATAATATTCTATTAATTGGGCAAGATTTTGGGGATTGTAATTTACTACAAATCCATTGTCATGTGTTACTAGGTCTTTGGCTGCATTCATAGGACTATTTAATGTTATTACTGGAAGTCCACATGCATTGGCTTCAATTACCACTATTCCGAATCCTTCACGTTCTGAGGGTAATACAAATACTGATGAACTTTTCATTACACTGTATAGTTCATTTTGGTCTTCATAAAAGCCTTCAAAGATTATGTTTGATTCTAGCTTGTGTGCCTTAACACTCTTTTTCAGGTCATATTCTGCAGGACCTTCTCCGATGATGTAGCATTTTGCAAATGGATGTTTATCAACAACTATTCTCATAGCTTTGATTAACAATTCTACATGCTTCTCAGGTATTAGTCGTCCTGCAAATATAATGTCTGAGAATTTATCACTTGGATCAATATATGTTATGTCACGAATATTCACACCATTGGCTATAATTTCGATATTTGATGGCTTGTGGTTTTTTAATAAGTTATTTTTTGTAAGTTCTGATACACAGATGAAGTTATCTGTTAGGTGAAATATTCCTTTTTCCACTATTTTTCCAAAGAATCCTTTTTTACCCAGATATTCATACCAATAGTCATTCCAGACTTCATGTAATGTTATTACCAGTTCTGGTTTGTTTCTCATGGTCTTGAATTTACTTGAAAAACAGGAGAAATATGGAAATCCTTGACAGTCTACAATGTCAAAATCTTCAAGGTTTGCTTTAGTGAATACTTTTCTTGCAAAGTATAATGCTTCTCTTATTGAACGAGAATTGTCATCGGTATATAAATCAACAGGCTTTCCTACACTATGATAGGTAATTCCTTCATAACGTATGCTTTCTTGATATTTGTACTTATCATCAAGCATCCAATAGCCTAATGAAAATACATGAACATCATGTCCTCTTTTAGCAAGACGTGAGCCTATTTCATATATTCTACGTTCAGCTCCTCCAGTTACCCATGGAAATGCAGTATCATATATAAATGCTATTTTCATTAAAACTATCTCCTATTTTTTTTTCTTAAAATCTTCTCTGTAACATGTATTTAATGTGCCTGTATCCATCATCAAATGAACTAAGCTTTGCTTCTCCTCCACCACGTTTTCTATAATGGATTGGAACTTCCTTTATATTTAAATTCTTCTCGGATGCTTCAATAACCATTTCAATAGCAAATTCCATTCCAGGAGCTTTTAATTCCATTTTATCCAAAGCTTCTCTGGTAAATGCTCTCATACCACAATGGGTATCAGAGTAATGTGAATGAAATAGTACATTTAACATTCTTGTAAGCATTGGATTTCCAATATACTGGTGTAATGCAGGCATTGCTCCCTTTTCTATTGTTCCATTAAAACGGGATCCTATTACAAAATCACATCCATCTTCTACAATATAATTTATAAAATCCATGGATTGTTCCAAAGGATATGTTCCATCAGCATCACCCATTATGATAATATCGCCTGTAGCTTCCTTAAATCCACGTTTATATGCATTACCATATCCTCTATTTTTTTCTAAAAATACTGTAGCTCCCGCTTCCTCTGCTTCTTGAGCAGTGTTATCTGTAGAATCATTATTTACTACTATTATCTCTAAATCATATCCTGCATTTTTAATTTCATTTACAGGGATACTTTTAATAGTTTTTCCAACTATTCCTTCTTCATTTAAAGCAGGAATTACAACTGAAATTTTCGTTTTCAAGACACTTCATTCCCATAAATTATTTATCACTGTATATATTATGTTTTTAATATTATTTAATTATATATTATTTTAATTTTCAATCATTTATGATTGTTTTAATGATTTCATCAATTTTTTTGCTTGCTTTTATCCAAGAATACTTATCTATTACCATTTTTCTAGAGTTTTCACCAATAGTGCTTTGTAGATTGTCATCTTCTATCAGTTCACAAACATTTTCTGCAAATGTCATTGGATTATCGGCCAATAAGTATTCTTTATTTTTTACTGCATCAATTCCACTTATACCCGTGCTTGTTGATACAACGGCCAACTCCATACTCATAGCTTCCAAAATCTTATTTTTAATGCCTGTACCTGAAATCATAGGTGTAACGAAAATAGAATTAAGACCCAGATAATCCCGTACATCTTCCACTTCTCCTGTTACTATGATATTGTCATTTGATAATGATTTAATGTAATTTGAAGGATTTCTTCCAACAATGTATAGTTTAATGTCATGTCTTTTAAGAATTAATGGATATATCTCTTCAACAAAATATTTGACGGCATCATTATTTGGAGGAGTACTCATATCACCTAGGAAAACTAGCTTCTTAGTCTCATCTTTATTTTGGTTTTTAAAATAATTGGTGTCTACGCCATTGGCCACCACAGTAATTTCTACATTTAATTTCCTTTGGAGTAACTTTTTATCCTTATCGTTTACTACAATACATGAATCAAATTTATCATATGCCTTTTCATATCTGTTTATCTTAAAATAATTTAAATACCAGTAAATCTTGGAGGGTAATGTGGCGGCTTTTTCATACATCTTATAGTTATAGTCACCAACTGCATCAAATGCATAGATTATCTTATTGTGTTCAATGTTTCTGGTATAAAAGGCCATGGGCATATCTGTTATTAGAATATCATAATCTTCAACATTCGTCTTTATTAAATTGCTCATATCCTTATGGTAATAGTAATTCAAGAAGCTTCTGGTATGTATGTTGTCAAGGGTTATCATATTCTTTAGAGTGTATAATAATTGGTCTTTTATGGATAGGTATTGTGGTATTTTGATACTATGTATGTTTTTTAAGTATGGTTCTAATTCTTGTATACTGTATTTGTTTGAATCAAAGCATATTAAACTTAATTCATAGTTATTGGAGAGATTTTTTATCAGATGATATATGGGTAGTGTTGCCCCTACTGTCATGGATGGGATGTCATGGCATATGACTAATATTTTTTTCATATCATTTATCTCCATTTAATGCATTCTCATAAATAGCTATTATTTTATCAGTAACTGTTTTCCAACTAAGATTGTTATAGATATAATCCTGTCCATTCTTCAATTGTCTTTTAATTAGGTCTTCATCTTCAAAAGTTCTTATTATAGCATCTTTTAATTGTTCTACATTGGCATATTCAACTATTAGTCCTGCATCTATTTTTTCTATAACCTCACCTGATTCTGGTGTTACAATTACCGGGGTATTTGATAATATGGATTCAAATACGGTTATTGATACTCCTCCCATATATTTAACGGGATTTATAAACATTTCTGCATCATTGTATGCATAAAGCTTATCCTCTTCTGTTAGGTAATCTGTAAATATTATTCTATCTTGTAGATTTTTTCTCTCAATTATCTTATCCAGTTCTTCCTTGTATGAATT
Source organism: Methanosphaera stadtmanae (assembly GCA_015062825.1). Lineage (GTDB taxonomy): Archaea > Methanobacteriota > Methanobacteria > Methanobacteriales > Methanobacteriaceae > Methanosphaera > Methanosphaera stadtmanae_A. The sequence continues at coordinate 53,250 of SUTR01000010.1, read as the reverse complement.
GATACGTCCGGCAATTACCAGTTTATATTCATCATATTTATCAGGAAGCAATGAAAAAGCTTCAATAATATAGTTAATGCCTTTAAGTTTATCTAATCTTCCAAGATATAATAGATATTTGGATTCTATGTTATATTTTCTCTTAAAGATTCCAGGAGGTACTTCTTTTTTAAATTCGTCTAAGTTCATACCATTATAGACTACTTGAACATCCTTGGCTTTCATCTTTTTATCATAATATGCCTCTTCATTAGATACTGCAATTGTTGTTGTGGCATTTTGCATTATTTTATTTCCATAAAAGAAATCATATACTTCCTTGAATAATTGTTTATTCACGTCCTTTGGAGTGGATGCATGGGGCTGTAGTATGTAGGGTATGTTATGTTTCTTTGCAAGGTTTATGATGATGTTGTTTTGGTATGATCTAAGTTCATGTAAATGTATGATGTCATATTCAGTTATATGTTCCTTTAGCCATTTTTTCATCTTTGGAGAATAAATGAAAAGGCTTAAGTTAAACTTGTATTCTATAGGAATCATTTTTAGATTTTCTATATTGTCCGTATCTTCTTTGTCATAGTCAAATGTGGTTGTGAGAATTGTAACATTATGTCCCTGTTTTATCAGTTGTTTTGTTAGGTTATAGCATACATTCACATCTCCTCCACGAGCAAATGCAAAATAAGGTATCACTTGTAATATATTCATGGATATCACTTAAAAATATAAATAAGGAGTTTAAATATCTTTTAAAAGGTAATCTAATATAAGATCTTCAAGTACTCTTTCAAACGTTATTGTTAATTTTCGCCAGTCATTATCTTTTACAAAATTATATCCTGCCCATCCAACTTTATTAATGTTCTGTTTGGTGTTTAGTTTAGTTTTTAATACATCTATAACTTCTTCTGGTTTGTCAATATAGATTAGTCCATGGTTTTCTCCAAATTCTGCAACTAATCCTGGTAGTCTTGTTGCAATAACTGGCTTTTTCATAGCCATATATTCATATAGTTTAATTGGAACTATGTTCTGCATGATTATTTCATCTTTATATGCTGGCAGTATGCACACATCACTTGCACCTATTAAGTCAGGCATTAATGTGTATTTTTGTCTTCCGGTTAATATTAGCTGGTCATATAGGTCATATTTTTCTCGGATTTCCTTAAGTTCATCATATGCATCTCCATCACCGGTTATTAACATCTTTATATTTGGATATTTAACCTTATGTTCGCCTAGATATGTTGCAAGTTCCTTTAATCCTGCAAATTCATATAAGAATCCCATGAAGAACAATACTGTATCTCTAGGTTCAATATTGTAATGGTTACGTATTTTAAATCCATTATGTTTTTCAAAGTTGAACTGTTTTAGATTGATTCCGGCACCTATAATTTTCATTCTTTTAGGATCTGCACCAAGTTCTATTGCATTTTCATGTAGTTTACGATTAATGGTCATTACATATGATGATTTTTTTATACTGTCTCTGGTTATTTTTTTTCCAAGAGATCTGAAAGCTGCCTCTGGAATTAATTCATATAATACATCTATGAAGTAATATACAAATGGAATATTTTCTTTTTTAGCTATGCGTGCAGCAATATTGGCATTTATTATTCCAAATCCTATTATTATGTCAGGCTTAAATTCATCTATTTCTCTTTTTATTTCTTTTCTATGGTAATGTATAACTGAAAAGTAATTCAGTACAGGTAATCTTATTAGTGTAGGTCTGATAACCGTTATGTTTTTTGTATTATACACTTTCTTATATTCTTTAAATACTTTTCTTGGAGATTTGAATCTATGGTTTGGGTCTTCTTCTTGCTGCCAGTCAATTTCATAATCAATAACATGTATCTGATGGCCTTTTAATCCTAGCAATTCCATTAAATGGTGTTGTTGATGAGGATTTCTTTTAATCCAATCTGATTCCTGTACTACTAATATTTTCATTATAAATCACCATTTAATGTTTTTTTTCTATTTTATGCTATTTTCTATGTGTTATATTCATTTCTAGAATTCAGCACTTTTTTGTATATTGTCCCAATTGTCTACAAACCATTGATGCGTATTTTCCAATCCTTCATCAAAACTATGTTCTGGCTTGTATTTTAATATTCTTTTTGCCTTATCTATTGATGACAAGAGCTTGTTTTTTGCATCCCAATCTCTTCTTTCTTTATACTCTATTCCTGATTCATTATCACAAAGCTCATTTACCTTATTTGCCATATCAATTACTCTATGATCTTTACCAGAACCAAGATTTATGGATTCACCTATAGCACCTTCAACTACACCTAGACGTGTTAATCCTTGGATGATATCATCAACATAAGTCCAGTCTCTGGTTTCTGTTCCATCACCGGTTATTGGTAATGCCTGTTTATTCATTGCCCAGTACATGAAGTTTGGAATAACGTTTCTATATTTACCCGGTACTTCACCCGGACCAAATACATTGAAAAATCTTGCATTGCTTATTGGAAGATCATATAGATTATAATAGTAATTAGTATATAATTCTCCCAGTAATTTTGTTACTTGGTATGGTGTGTGTAAACTAATACTAATATCATGTTCTTCAAATGGCATTTTAGAATCTAATCCATATACTCCACATCCACTGCTTGAGTATACAAATCTTTTCACTCCTGTTAATTGAGCATATTCTAATACTTTTAATATTCCTAATCCATTAGTTTTCAAGTCTTTTTCTGGTTTATCTACAGAGTTCTGGTTTGCAAAATGGGCTGCTAAGTGGAATACATAATCTGGTTTGCTTTTGAAAACCCATTTGAGTACTTGATCATCACATATGTCTCCCTTGATGAATTCTATACAATCATCTTTTGGAATGTTCCATGTATAAGCTGATGATAAGTCATCAAGAATAATTATTTTCTTAGGATTGAACTGGGCAAGTTTTTTTGTAAGGTTACTTCCTACACAACCAGCTCCACCTGTAACAAGTATTGTTTCTCCTTCATATGCACTTTCAATATCCATTATTAAATCTCCTTATTAGACAATTAAATTAAAATAAGTCTACATTTATATACTAAATTTATATTTCTTTTTTGTTTTATTTAAATTTTTTAAGAACAATTAATTTAAAAGTAGATGAATCATATCTAATCTCTGTTTTAATTATCTTAAATTAGTAAAAATACTTATAAAATAAAGTTTAATGATAAATAGTTTCAAATACACATTTATCATTTCATTGAAGGTTAATTTTTTGGTTATTCCTCTATTTTTAATCTTTCATTTACACTTTTAACCAAGTTGATAGCATCTTTGAATCCTTCATCAATTGCTTTTTGATTGTCATCATATTGGCCCTTAATGAAATCTGTTGTAATATGGTCATGAGTAATTCTAGGAATATGCATATATTCTGGTCCATATATCAATGAAAGATATGTGTTACTATCATATGGACATGGAAGCTCCACTCCTTCAAAAATCTTTGTCTCAAGAGGAAATACTGTCTTTGTCTCAAATATTCTATTGTGGATATTATTATGAAGTCCATCTATGGAATCAGATATATGTTCTGTCTTTTCATATGTAAACTTCATCTTTTGTCTTTGAATTTCCATTCCTTCATCAAATGTCCAGTCACCTGATGCAATCTTATCACGTAATTCTACCTGTAACTTTGTCTGCATATCATTACGCGTCGGGGTTAAGCCTTCATCTAGAATATATTCTTTAGGAATTATATCAAAGTGTACAAATGGTTTTTTGTATGCAAATTGGAAGAAGAGATTGAACATGCCATGATTCATCAAATCAATTTCATTTGATCCTTCAGGATAATTTTCATGGGGTTTTGTTAGTTTGGATATGACTATCTTATCTTTTAATTCATCAATTTCTTCAATTTCTTTTGGAAATATTTCTATAAATCTATTGTAATCTTCTTTCATCATACTTAAATCTAAATCATCATCCCATGGTACAAATCCTTTATGTCTAGTTGCTCCAAGCAATGTTCCATAGTCCATCCAGTACTCTATGTTATTTTTTTTACAAATGTAATCAAATAATTTTAACAATTCCGTTATTAATAATTGTTTATCTCTCATGGTTCCAGTTGCTTTAATTTCACAACTATTAAAAATTAAATCCAGCATCATATAATGTGTTTCAATTTCTTTAAATTTATTATTATTATTAAAACGTTGAACAGATTCAATTACTATTTTATGATTTTTTACTCTTTCAGGCAATATTTGATATAATTTGGATAATATGAAAACCATAAGCACACCTTCACCTTAGTCCGGTTAACTATTATTATTCTATTTGTATTTTGTAAGTTAATAATATTTTTTTATTTTTAAGAAAATCTTAAGAAGTTAATCTGAAATAGTTCTATAATAATATCCTAAATTAAAAATATTACTTTTTAAATAAATAATCTATATATAATAATATTTTTCAAGAATGAATATGATACTAATATTTTATTGTGAGTGATAACATGAAGGCAATTATTTTAAATTCAGGTATGGGTTCTCGTTTAGAAGAATTAACAGAAAATGTGCCTAAATCAATGATAAATATTAATAATAATCAAACAATATTTTCAAAAACAATAAATACTCTTAAGAATTTTAATATAGATGAATTTATAATAACAACAGGATATTTAAAAAATGTTCTTAAGGATTATGCTCTAAACAATTTTCCAGATATAAACTTTACATTTGTTGACAATCCAGTATATGATTCAACCAATTATATTAAGTCATTGGATTATATTGAAGATGATATAACAGATGATCTTCTATTATTGCATGGTGATTTGGTATTTGATGAAGAAGTAGTAACAAAGTTAATCAAATCCAACAAATCTTCCATGGTTGTGGATAGCCAAACAGATATTCCTCAAAAAGACTTTAAAGCAAAAGTAGTTGATGGACAGGTCAAACAGGTAAGTGTAGATTATTTTGGTGATGATGCACTTGCATGTCAACCATTATATAAATTATTAAACAAAGACTGGATAGTTTGGAAGAAAAAAATCAGAGAATACTGTGATGAAGGTAATACTAATGTTTATGCGGAAGAAGCATTGAATGAATTACTATATGATAAAGTAAGTATTGATGCAATGGATATTCAAGGATATTACTGTTCGGAAATAGATACAAAAGAAGATTTAAGAAGATATCAAGATAAATTTGGTGAATAATCATGACTAAAAAAGTATACACTGCAATAAGTGCGGATATTCTTCATCACGGACATATTAACCTGATTAAACAGGCAAGTCAATACGGCGATTTAACAGTTGGTATTTTAACAGATGAAGTTATAGCTACATATAAACGCTTGCCCGTCCTTGACTTTGATGAAAGATCATTTATAATTGAAAATATTAGTGGAGTAAAAGAAGTAATATCACAAGACACACTAGACTATACAGATAACCTTCTAAAACTAAAGCCTGATTATGTTGTACATGGAGATGACTGGACAAGCAATGATTTAAAAAATATTCGTTTAAATGTTATAGAAACACTCAAGCAATGGGGTGGACAACTAATTGAAATCCCATATACACAGGGCGTAAGTGTAGATAAATTAAATGAAACAGTAAAGTCGGCCAGTTCCATGCCTGAAGTAAGAAGAAATAAACTTAAAAAATTATTAAATCTCAAACCTATAGTTAAGACAATGGAAGCACATAATGGATTAAGTGCACTTGTGGTGGAGAATGCAAAGGTAGTCAAGGATAATGAAATTGAATCATTTGATGCAATGTGGCTGTCCAGTCTAACCGACAGTACCGCTAAGGGAAAACCAGATATTGAACTTGTTGATATGACCAGTCGTCTTCGTACGATAGATGAGATTATGGAAGTAACAACAAAACCTATCATATTGGATGGAGATACTGGTGGTGAAATTGAACATTTCGTATTCAATGTAAAAACACTTGAAAGAATAGGGGTTTCTGCTGTAATAATAGAAGATAAGATAGGACTGAAGAAGAATTCATTGTTCGGAACAGAAGTTGAACAAACACAGGATACTATTGAACATTTCAGTCAAAAAATATCTCAAGCTAAAAAAGCATTGACCACAAAAGACTTCATGATTATTGCAAGAATAGAATCCTTAATATTAAATAAGGGAATGGAAGATGCATTAACTCGTGCATATGCATATGTAAATGCAGGAGCTGATGGTATAATGATTCACAGTCGACAAAAGGAACCTGATGAAATCTTTGAATTTTGTGAAAAATTCACAAAAGAATATCCAAATGTGCCATTGGTAGTAGTGCCTACATCATTTAACAAGGTTTATGAAGATGAATTTGCAAGACGAGGAGTAAACATAGTAATATATGCAAATCATCTAATACGCAGCGCATACCCTGCAATGATGCAAACGGCCAAAACAATTCTTAAAAATAATCGATGTTATGAAGCAGATGAAGCCTGCTTGCCTATTAAGGAGATATTGACATTAATACCGGATAAATAAAATTTAAAGTAGTGATATTATGATAAATGTTGTTGAATTTGAAGAATTATTGAAAGAAAATGATGTTTCTTTTTATACGGGAGTGCCTGATTCACAATTAAAGGCATTTTGTGATTTTATAGAAGATAAATATGGCATAAGTGATAAGCATATTATTGCGGCAAATGAAGGAAATGCCGTTGCACTAGCTAGTGGATTTCATTTATCAACAGGTAAATATGGGCTAGTTTATATGCAAAATTCTGGATTAGGTAATGCAGTAAATCCTATAACTTCTTTAACTGATCCAAATGTATATAATATTCCAGTTGTATATGTTATAGGTTGGAGAGGACAACCTGGCTTTAAGGATGAACCACAACATGTAAAACAGGGTGCAATTACGACAGATTTGCTTGAATTGTTGGATATTGATTATGAAATACTTACTAAAGATTCAACTATGGATGAACTTAAAGAATTGTTTGCAAATGATTTTTCTAAAAAATTAAAGAAGGGTAAAAGTGTAGCATTTGTAGTATCCAAGGGAGCATTTGAATCATTCAAAACAAATAAATCCAACAATAATCAGTTATCACGTGAAGATGCAATAAAAACAATAGTTGATAATTTATCCTTGGATGATATAGTTGTTTCAACTACAGGTAAAGCATCACGTGAACTATTTGAGTATAGAGAAGAAAAAAATCAGGGCCATAGCAATGATTTTCTAACAGTTGGGTCCATGGGACATTCTTCTATGATAGCATTATCAATAGCTTTAAATAAGAAAAATAAGAAAATCTTTTGCTTTGATGGGGATGGGGCAGTCCTTATGCATATGGGTTCAGTTGCATTAATAGGTTCTAAATCACCAGAAAACTATTATCATATTCTCTTTAATAATCAGGCACATGAGACAGTAGGTGGACTTCCTACAATAATGGGAGATATTGATATAGGAAATATTGCATTAAACTGTGGATACAAGAAAGTGTATACTGTATCCTCTAGGGATGAATTAAATGACACATTCCAAACATTCAAAGAAAAAGAGGGTCCTGTTTTGTTAATTGTCAATGTAAGTATTGGTTCTAGATCTGATCTTGGAAGGCCCACTACAACACCAATAGAGAATAAAAATAGTTTTATGAACAAGTTAAAAGAATAATTATGGAGGAAAACATATGGATTGGGTATTTAATGTTCCAATAACATTCTATGAATATGATGTTGATGAATTGAAAAATAGATTGGATGAATTTTCAACAAAAAGCAATGTGGTTTTCATTGGAAGTAAACGCTTAATAGAAAGTAATAATCTTGATGAAATCTTGAAGGGATTTGATGAAAGTTTAGTGATTTTTGATGAAAGCTTAAAAAGTTTGGATACTCATTTAATCTCTGATTACTTTAAAAGAATTATAAAAAGGCCTGAATTAATAATTGCAATTGGTGGAGGAACTACTATAGATTTTGCAAAGGTAATCTCTGCATTATATTCATTTAGTGACAATGGGGTTATATCTGTTGAAGAGGTAGTCGACTTAATAACTTCAAAGAAATACTTAGAAAATACTGATTATATTCCTATAATTGCTTCATCAACAACTGCCGGAACAGGATCTGACTGTACTAAATGGGCAACAGTATGGGACTTCGACAATACTAAGAAATATTCAGTCGATGCAGATTACTTATATCCTACAGAGTCATGGCTTGTACCAGAACTAACACTTTCATTGCCTAAAAAATTAACGTTATCTACTGCATTGGATGCATTATCCCATGCATGTGAGGCCTATTGGTCTGTCTCAACAAATAGTATTGTTCAGGTATTGTCAACAGATGCAATATCCCTTATTGTAAAGTATCTTCCATTGGTTTTGGATGATTTAAACAACCTTGAATATAGAAAGAAAGTGTATATGGGAGCATTTTTTGCAGGTTTGGCATTTTCCAATACTAGAACAACTGCTTGTCATTCCATAAGTTATCCTTTAACATTGCTTTATGGAATACCTCATGGATTAGCTGTAAGTTTAACATTATCTGAGGTACTTAAACAAAATATGGATTATATTCAAAATTTGGATTTGTTCTTGGATGCTTGGGGTGTGGATTCTGTTGATGAAATTGATGTATGGATTGAAAATGTATCAGGGAATATTCAGGTACTTAAATTATCTGAATTTGGAATTAAATTGGATGATATTGATGATATAATTAAACTTACGTTTACTGGTGGACGGATGGATAATAATCCTGTAGTTTTTACTCAACAACAAGTTAAAGAAATATTGTTAAAATGTTACTAATTTATTTTTTTCTTATTTTCTTTTGAATATTAAAATTTCTTAATTAAATTATTCTAATTAATCTTTAATCATTTTTGTACAAATATTATTTATATTTTTTCAATATTTTTAGAAAAAATAACCAAATAAAAGCCTTTTACAAATGCTTTAATTAAGATTATTCTTTATTTTCTTTCTCTTTATATATTATGCTCTATTAATTCTTATTTTTTAATATTTTAAGAAAATTATTCAAGTTTAAATAAATCTAATTATAATTTAATATCTTTAAAATACAATATTAATTCCATAAACAACTTAGATTTCTATAATAATTTTATTTATAAAATTAAATTAACTAATATTAATTAAATGCTTTTTATATTATTTATTTTAATTAATTATAAATTTTTTAAATATAATAATTTTCCATATTATTTAATACACTATAATAATATAAATTTGTTCGTATTCTTAAGTATCATTAATGAATTTATCCTATTTTTTAAAATGAATAATCACTCTTTTAATATTTTATCTAGAAAATATTTATATTTGATTTTTAACATACAAATAATTATGATGCCTATAACCAATTATAACGACATAAAGATTAAAATTTATTCTACAAATAAGGGTATTAAGATTGTTGATAGTCCTATAAAAATACAAATCTTAAACATATTAGATGGTCAAGTCAGTGAAGCAGAAATAGTTAGTAAGACAGGTAAATCAAAATCAACAATTTCTGTTCACTTAAAAAATCTAATTGATGAAGGAATAATAAATTACAAATCACATCCTTTGGATAGAAGAAGCAAACTATTTTATGTCGTATCAGATTATATTGGAGAAATATATCCAGATAAGATAATTTATAAATCTCCAGAAATTACTGATGAAATAAACAATAAAGAAAAATTATATTTTGAAGTATTCAGACAATTTAAGTCAACATTGTTGTTGCATGGATTACAATTGGAACCTTTAGAAGTAGCAACAGGTCAAATTATAGGCAAATCATTACATGAAGAATTTAAATATGAAACACTGGAAGAATTACTTGAACAAATCAAGGAAAAATTCGAACAATTAGGTCTTGGAGAATTAAAGGTTTCTAGTGTTGAACCATTAATATTTAAAAATAATGATTGTAAAGAATGTTTTAACATTCAATATAATTTACCTACATGTAATATGACAAAGGGAATATTGAAAGGAATTTTAGAGATATATTATGGAAAAGAGATTTTCATAGAAGAAGTAGAATGTATCTCTAAATTTGACGATTCATGTACATTTATTGTTGACTTATAAGGTCAATACATTTTATATTTTTTTATCCATCTTTGAATTTTAACTGGAATAAAGGTAAACCAATCACCCATACAGGTACGTATTAAACCAGTACTAAAATGCTTTTTTTGTAACTTTGATAATGTAATATAATAACCTTCTGACATTGATGCACCTTTAGAGCGGTGTTCTAACATGGTGGGAATAAGATAAGCCTCTAGTCCTTTCTTTTTAATTGATAAAACATAGTCCACACCATATAAATGCCAGTTATCACAATTTTCTTCATCAAAGGGATGGTCTTCAAATACCTCTTTTGGTATTATGAGTATGCATTCATCAAGTGTACTTGCAGCTTTTGTCCAATCTAGTTTATATGGACTGACATCAACAGGATCTAATCCTTGTTTGATATTGCTATATACTAAACTGTCATTAATTTTTCCAGCAACACCAACTATACCTACATTTGAAAGATTATTAATCTCCTCTTCAGTACTTTTTAGCCAATCATCTTTTGTGAAATTAATGTCCTGATGAGCAAATACATAATAATCACCATGAGCTTTTTGAGCACCATAGTTAAGGGCACTGGCTGCACTACTAAATTCATTCTTTCTATTGTCAACAAGAATCAATTCATATTCAACATCCTGTTTGGATAAACTCTTAACTAAATACTCATCCAATATCTCTTTATTATTATATACACATATTATACTCATCATATTAATCATCCATACTCATAAGTTAAGTTTCTCTAAGATTTTATTTGGAATTAATTCTTTAAAGATATTCCAGTCATCATTATCAATTATTCTAAGTACAAGTACCATTATGGCATATACTACAATACCTAATCCTATGCTAATAAACAAGTCAAGATTAAATATGTATATGACAGCACCCATTACAAGACTTGCAATAAATGGTTTGATTAGAATGCTTTTTATAGGAACGGAGTAACCTGCCTTGTGCATTATGTATATGTAGAAGATTACCATACTTACCTCATTCATTACAGTTACTAATGCAGCACCCATTGCACCAAAGAAATGTATAAAGATTAAGTTACCCACTAAACTAAGAATCATTATGATAAATGTTGCCTTAAGTGTTTCATGTTGCTTGTTGATTGATGCAATGCTTGTTCCCAGCACATAACTTAGGAATATTGCTGGAAGTGCCCATATGATAAGTGCCAATACTTCTATTGCATTAGAATAGGCAGCTCCATATATGAATAGGATAATCTTATCTGATAGGACCGTTGTACCTATAACAATAGGCATGCTTAGTATTGTCAAATATTTCAATGATTTCTTATATGAATAATCAAGCATTTCTTTACTGTTTACATAGAATTTTGCAAATATTGGAAGTATTGCTGTTGAATATACTGTTGGTATGAATATTAATGCTTGCATAAGATTGAATGCTGCTGTGTATTCTCCTACGGATGCAGGACTGACTAACATATTTAGGATGATTGTATTCATTTTAAATGAAATCAATGCAAATATGCTAGTAATTGCTAGGGGATATGCATTTATTATAAGGTACTTCCATAATTTGGTATTAAACTGGAAGTGTATTAATCCATAATTTTTTGTACACATGGCAAAGTTATATAGCAGTACGGCTAGGGATGCAATGACATATACTAATGATACCATTATTACAGACTGTTGTGTAAAAACACATATGAGAATTCCTATAAACATGGTGCTTGCATTGATGATTTCTGCAATAGACTGATATTCCATCTGTTCATATGCTCTAAACATTGAGGTAAATACTCCGCTAAAAGCATTTATTATAACAGATGATCCTATAAGATATACTACATACTTTGTAATGTCATCAAATGTACCTATATTAACAAATATTACAAGCAGAAGCATAGTTACAATAGATAATATTAGCTTCATACTTCCATGATTTCCAAGATAGGAGTATGTTTTTGATTTATCTTTAGCAACTTCACGAATAGTCAACGTTGATAATCCTAAATCTGTAAATATGGAAAATAATCCTGAAATAGCTGTTGCAAAGGATATTATTCCAAAATTAGTGGTTCCCAAGTATCTGGCAGAATATAATGTATAAAAAAATGCTAAAACATAACTAATCATCTGTGAAAGAAACAATACACTGGTATTTTTTACTAAAGTTTTAACAGTACTCATATAATCACTTATGATAAATTAATCTAGGATTTCTAAAAATTCTTTAATTAATAAAAGATATGTTATCTTCTGTGTTATTTTGATTTATCTATAAATTTATCCACTAAATCTAATGCTTTTTCAACTACTTTGTCCATATTCATATATTGGTATTCAGCTAATCTTCCAAGAAATGTCACATTTTCAAATTCTTCAGAATATGCTTTGTATTTCTCATATAATTCTTCATTTTTGGCTTGTGGTATTGGATAATATGGGATATTTCCTTCATCAGCATTAGGGTCGTATTTGATTGGATATTCAAATTGGATGGTTGTTTTATCATGTACCTGTCTTGTTAAATATTTATATTCTGTTATTCTAGTAAAATGATAATCATTCGGATAGTTTATGGTAGAATTCTCCTGAAACTTGGTCTCATCAATAGTTTCATCTACAAATATCAGTGATCTATATGGCAGGTGTCCATACTTATAGTCAAAGAATTCATCTATCATGCCTGTAAATATGATTTCACCATCAAATTCTTCATCATAGAATAACACTCTTTTATTTTCATAGTCAACGGTTAAAATGTCTTTATAATCTTTCTCCAATAGAATGTTTATATTATGGTTGGATATCATATTATTAAACATTACAGTATATCCTTCGCTGGGAATTCCCTGATACATGTCCTGAAAATATCTACAATCATAGGATACATTTACAGGAACTCTTCCTGTTACTGATGGATCTAACTCTTCTGGTTTAAGATTCCAGAATTTTTCTGTGTAATGTAGGAATACATTTTCATAAACATAATCGGCTAATTGTTTAATTTCCCTTCTTGATGATTTTTTCATATCCAATATTTTTATGCTATCATTTACTGCATATTCATCTAATAATGCTTTTTTAATTTTATCTGCATCTTGTGGCATACATTTATCAATACTTATCAGGTTAAATGGTATTGGTGCAAGGGTATTTTCAATCTTGCCTAGTACTTTATGATTATAGATTATCCAACTTGTATATAATGAGAGGTAATTGTAAACACGTCTATTGTTTGTATGGAAGATGTGTGGACCATATTTATGAACTAATATTCCATCTTCATTATAGTAATCATAGCAGTTTCCACCAATATGATTTCTTTTTTCTATTATTAAGACTTTCTTGTTGAGGATATTGGCTAATTGTTCTGCAATTGTTATTCCTCCAATTCCTGCTCCTACAATAATAAAATCATATGACAATCAATTCACCTCTTTTCATGTTATTTCATTTTCTTCAATTTTTCCAATAATCTTTATTCCCTTTTGTTGTAAAAATATAAACATTGCAACTGTAATAAATATTTCTGTTATTGCAAATGATATTGATATTCCTATTTCATTTAATAATAATATAAGTATTATTCCTAGTATAATATCTAGTATTCCTCCTATAAGTACAATTTTAGTAAATGCCTTTTTATAATTAAAGGTAAGCATGGTTTGTATTCCAAATATTGTACTTAATGAAACGGCAAGTGGTATAATAGATAATATTTGCAGTATTGGTACTGATGAGGCATATGTACTTCCAAATACCAATATGATTAATGGTTTTGCAAATATGAATAGTCCAATACTTAATACTAATCCTACAACTGCCATTATTCTTGAAATCTTTCTGATAAATATTATGCTACCCTTCTTATTATCGTTTACACGTCTGCTGATAAATGGATATAATGCTTGGGATATTGGATTTATCAATCCATTTACTGCTAATATAATCTTTTCGGCAATGCTATAATAACCTACAAGTGTATTGTTGGTTAGTAATCCTAAAAGAAACGTATTAGTAGTAGTATACATGCTCATAGCAATCGTGGATACAAAGACATGCCATCCTTCCTTTAGGTGATGTATCAAATCTTCTTTTCTTGGACGCTCTAATTTTATATCAAATCTTGTAATAGCTATATACAATCCAAGAATTCCTACAATAATTAAACCTAATGAATTTATCAATGGAACAAGAATATAATCTGCCTTGTTATGGATAAATACAAATATCAATACTGTGAATAATATTTTTCCAATTATGTTGAGTATGCTGGTGTATTTCATATACTCCAAACCTTGGAATAGCCAGGTTGGAAATAGCATATATCCTATAACCATTCCAAATGTCAGGTAATATACATTGGCATCTGCACTGAACTTTGGAATAAATGATACTATTATAAACAGTATTAGGAAACTTAAAACTGTTAGTAATATCTTGATGGTCATCACTGAATTAAATATTCGGGATACCTTGCTATTGTCTTCTTTTATAATTGCAAGCTCTCTAGTGGCTGATAGATTAAATCCATAGTCTGTTAAGAGTTGAAAATATGTAATTAGACTAATGGCATACTGTGTAAGTCCAAATAATTCAGGTCCTAAAATCCATGTAAGGTAGGGTAATGTGATAAGGGGTAAAATGTAACTTGCAAATTGCAGTCCCGTTAATGAAAGCATATTTTCGAGGATTTTCTTATAGTCATTGTTTTTTAGTATAGCTTTCATTCTTGAAATCATTGTTTATCCTCGAATAGTATTTAATAAAGTTAAAAAAGAAAGAAAATTAGTTGTTTTCAAATTCATTTACAAAAAAGTCTACAGTTTCCTTTAATTCACTTGTAAAATCATTTTCACTTTCAAATCCAAAATCATTAACGGCTTTTGTAACATCAGCAACAGAATGTTTTATGTCTCCTGGTTGTCTAGGCTTATATTCTGGATTGAAGTCACAGTCCATAATGTCACATATTTGTTGTAGTAAATCATTGATGCTGGTTCTTTTTCCATGAGCAACGTTATATGTACCTACAACATCACTTTTTGCAATTTCAATATTGGCCTTTGCAATATTTTTGGCATAAATAAAATCTCTTGTTTGCTCTCCATCACCAAATATTATAGGTCTTTGGTCGTTTAAAAGTGCATTGATAAATTTTGGTATTACTCCGCTATATGCTGAGTTCATATTTTGTCTTGGACCAAATACATTAAAATATCTAAGACATGCGGCTGGAAGATTATATGTATTTGTAAAGGTATATGAATATAATTCTAAAGTTGATTTGGATACTGCATATGGACTAAGTGGTTGTAATGGTAAGTCTTCACTATTAGGTAAAACTTCTGTTTCTCCATATACTGCAGCAGATGAAGCAGAAACTACTTTTTTGATATTTGATTCTTTAGCTGCTTTTAAAACATTAAATGATCCTTCAATATTGACCTTGTTGGTTTCTTCAGGTTTTTCAATACTTTCAGGTACGCTTATTAGGGCAGCTTCATGAAATACATAGTCATGTCCTTCAAAGATATGATTTAAATTGCTTTCTGTAATATCTGCACATACTAATTCTATTCTGTCATGGTCTAAATCTTTTAAATTTTCAATTTTTCCTGTTGACATATTGTCAACTATAGTAACTTTGGATGCTCCTTCTTCTAATAATTGTTCGGTAATGTGTGAACCGATAAATCCTGCTCCTCCAGTAACAACACATTGTTTATTTTTCATAAATTTTATTCCTCACATTCTATTTAAGAGATACACTAAGTTTATTTTTTGTTTTTTATCTTATTTTATCTTTTCACTAGTTTACATTATATTTAAATGATAAAGTTCGATACGGGTTAGTAATGTTATTTTTATATAATGTGAATTCTATTTCCTGTTCTTCTCCACTTTTATCTGCTTTAAAATAAAAAGGAGTCTCTGCACACTCATGATTTGTTAATGTTTTATTAAATTTATCGAGTAATTGTCCATCTTTCTTTATTTCTACAGTATAATTTGTTGATTCATGTTCCTGATTTTGTATACCAACAATAAGTTCTCCTGATTGGCCAACAGTCAAATTATTGGGATAATTAGAAGTGTTATGATTATTGTCTAATATATAAAATTCAGAGTAATCCTGTCCAGGATTATGAATAACAACTAAGTAAATGACGGATAAAACTGCAATGATTAATATTGCAATTAAAACAACCTTGATTATTTTATTTAATGAGTTCATAATTTATCCTATTATATTTAGTTAATCTATTATTATTTATGTTTCTTTTAATATAGATAATTATATTGAAAAATATTCTTGAAATATATTTTTAAGGAGTTAAGTAATGAATAAAAAATTTTATGTAACTGATTGTGAAGGTCCATTATCCATTAATGATAATGCATATGAAATTTCCAACTATTTCATACCAAATGGTGGAGAATTTTTCAGCATATTAAGTAATTATGATGATATACTTGCTGAACGTAATAAAGGAGAACATTTTGCAGGAAGTACTCTCAAATTCATATTGCCTTTCTTTAAGGCATATGACTTAACAGAAAATGATTTGATAGAATTTTCACAGGATAATATCCATATGGTCTCTGGAGCATATAAAATGATAAAATATATTCAAAAGATAATGCCATTTTACATAGTAAGTACAAGTTATAATCAATATATTAAAGCATTATCTGATAAAACAGGTTTTGTATATGACAATACATATTCTACTATATTAAAACTTGACAAATATGAATTAGAATCCATGGAGCAGGAAAAACTATTGGATATGCATGACAATATACTACTTGACAATAGCTTTGAAAACATAGATCATCTTTTTAACAATGTCATATCCAAGATGAAGATAAATGCATTGGTTGATTCTGTAAAACCAATAGGTGGAATAGGAAAACGCGAAGCAATACTGGACATCATAGAAAAAAATAATTATAAAGCAGAAAATCTAATGTATAGTGGAGATAGTATAACGGATAAAGAAGCATTAGAATATGCTAAAGATAATAATGGAATAAGTATTTCCTTTAATGGAAATATTCATTCAATAAAATCAGCAGCAATAAGCATAGCATCTGAAAATAACTTAATATTGGCAGTCATTGCAGATATATTCAATGATAAATCAACAAGTGGAGTGTATGATTTTATACATGAATATAATGAAAATTCACTTGAAGCATTACTTAACACATCAATAGATACTGATATTATACAAGAGTTACTGTTGACAAAAGCATCAATAGACATTATAACTGAGGATAATATTGAAGAATTAAATAATAAATCAAAAATTACACGTAATAAAGTTCGTGGAAAGAATATTGGAGAATTAGGATAGATGATAATATGGATTTTGAAATAGAAGATACCTATGCAGAAGCATTTACTGGTACATGTGTAAGAATGATTGTAACAGCTGAAGATGATAAGACAATAGAAAAAATTGCATATGATGCTACAGCAACGCCGGGTACAGTTATTGGAAGAACAGAATCAGGGGTTGAAAAATTCCTAAACAAAGATGAAACACCTGATGGCAGACCTGGTGTAATAATCCAATTTTGGTACAATACAAAGGATTTGGATAAATTTGATAAGGAATTGTCTTTCAGAATAAGACAGGACATTCTAGTTAAACCATTTGTTAAAATATTTGATGCATCTATTGATCCATTTGATTATATAGATACTACAGAACATGTAGGACATTGTGGTGATGGATATGAATGGACAGAAGACTTTGATGGTAGATGTATGATAAGAGTACCAATATGTGTACCTGACTTTTATATAGAACAAAAACTTGGATGTATGGAAGGAATTATGGGTGTAAATTTCTGGTATTATTGCAGTACTAAACAGGCAGTATTAGAAGCAGGATATAAATCATTAGAGGCACTTGCAAAAGTCGATGGTATATGCACTCCATTTGACATATGTTCAGCAGGTTCAAAAGTTGAAACTAACTATCCTGAAATTGGCCCTACAACAAATCATCCATATTGTCCATCACTTAAGGAAAAAATAGGAGACGAATCAAAAGTAGAAGATGGAGTAAATTTCATACCAGAGATAGTTATAAATGCATTGACATTAGAAGATGCTAAAAAATCATTAATCGAGGGAATTAATGCATTGAATGGTGTTGATGGTGTAATCAAAGTATCTGCTGGAAACTATGGTGGAAATCTTGGAAAATACAAACTTTATTTAAAAGAAATGCTTGAATAATAACAGGTAATTATATGACATTTGATTTGATAGGATGGGGAGCTTTAAACGTTGACAGGCTCTGTAAAATAAATGATTTTGCACCAATAGATGGCGAAACATTCATATTTGAAGAAAAAAAGTCATGTGGAGGATCAGCATCCAATACTATTATTGGTGCAAGTAAATTGGGGTTAAACACAGGTTACATTGGAAAAATTGGAAATGATCCCAATGGACAGATGATGAAGGATTATCTTGAAAAAAACAATGTGGATACAGATCATCTAATCATAGATTCTGAAGGTGAAACAGGTGAGGTGTTAGGTTTTATAGATGCAGATGGAAACCGTAAACTATATGTAACACCAAAGGTCAATGATAAGATTTCAAATGAAGAAATTGATCGTGAATACATAAGAAATACTAAAATTCTACATTTAACATCATTTGTAGGATTAAATCCTGATGATCCATCAATCAATACCCAATTTGAATTATTGAAAGAATTATCATCTAAAGTGACAATCTCCTTTGATCCGGGAATGTTGTATGTAAACAAAGGACAGTCATTCATGGATAAACTGATAAAATACACGGATATCCTTTTAATAAATGAAACAGAACTATTAATCACAACAGGATTGGATGATTTTGAACAGGCAGTAAAACAAATAGCTCCACTTGTGGATATTTTAGTAGTTAAACGTTCAACTAAGGGTTCATTTATTAAAAGACAAAAAGAAGAGTATAACATTGGAATATTTGAAGTAAATACTATTGACACTACAGGAGCAGGAGATGCATATAATGCCGGTTTTTTATATGCTATAACAAAAGGTTATACACTTGAAGAATCTGGTATAATTGCAAGTTATATTGCTGCTCAATCTACAACAAAAACAGGTGCAACAGAAGCAATACCTTCAATAGATGATATTGACATTGATAAAATATTGAATTCTGAACAAATTATCAACTAATCTCCTATTCATTTCTTATTTTTCATTTTTTTTATTTTTCAATCTTATTTTTGTTCTAACTACAAAATTTATTAATGTTTTTAACTAAATATTATTTTATAAATAATAATGGTGTTTTTGTTGTCAGAATTAACTACTAAAAATAGTAAGCTATTAACCTCTCATAAAGTCAGAACCATAGAAGAAAAAATCGCTGACAAGAATATGAGTATAAATCAGTTGGTTGACTTACTATTAGATGATGGTATTCATATATTGGTTATAATACTTATTGCACCATTTCTTCTTCCAGCATCTATTCCTGGAAGCAGTACTCCTTTTGGAATACTTATAATATTACTTGAACTGTCAGTATTGTTTAATCGTAAATTATATTTGCCTAAGATGGTATCCGGTTATGAATTATCAAATAGTACAATAAAAAAGTTCTTTGAAATATTAGAAAAGGCATTAGGTTATATTGAAAAAATAGCTAAGCCTAGAGGAAGTCTTACTGATAAAACGTTTATAAATAAAATTAATTCCATATTAATTATTATTTTGGCATTGTTATTATTTCTGCCACTTCCTATTCCGTTAACAGATTTTGTACCGGCTGTATCTATTCTGGTATTGTCTGTTAGTTGTTTGGAAAAGGATAGTTATCTACTTCTAATAGGATATGCCTTAACATTTGCATCCATATTATATTTCTATTCAATAGGTTATGTTGGTGTTGAAATAATTGTCAGGGTGTTAAATTATATATTGAACTATTTCAATATTCATCTTTAAAAAAAGGATGTTTTTGGTGGTGAAAATATTAATTTATTTTCGCTGTCTTGGTTTAGGTCTGGGTGCTTGTTTCTTTTCTTTGTTAGCATCTGTCTTATTTAAATTATTTAATTTTTCTCTCCAGTTGGAACGATTTAATCTCTGACTATCAAAGCTGAGTCTTTCTGTGGATTCCTTGGATTTTCTAACATAGGGTCTGTTGGTTTCTCTTATTTTTCTTATCTCTGGTTTTTTAATTTTTTGTGATTTTATAACATGATCTGGTACTATATCGTCATCATTGGTTTGTATGATAATATCTTCCTGACTGTCTTCTACTGGATTGTCATCAACAGCCTCATTTCTTTCATATATAATGTTTTCTTTTGGTTGGGTCCTTGTGACTTTTGCTTGTTTTGGATGGAATGTTCTTATAATTGTATCTTTAAGGATTCCAAATGAATTTTTCACTGGATTTTCATGGGTAGAAGATGGTTCTGATTCAGTAAATCTTCTTCTTCTACGAGGTTTTTCATAAGTGATGTCTTCTTGGATGAGTTCTCTGCGTTGATTTTCTCTTTGATTGATTCTATCTATTTCATCATCTACATCGGTAAATGGACTTTTATTCTTATTCATGTAATTTTTGAACCAAGGAGCTAATGGATATTCGGTTATTCTGCTTACAGGTATCCAAGTATATTCGTCATAGTTACTGTCTAGTAATAATTCACCATTCAGTATTTCAGTTTCCATTATTACATGGATTTCCTTTTCATTTCTTGTTACATAATCATTTACACCTAGAATTCTTCCAGGATATAAGTAGTATCCTATTTGTTTTTGTATATTGTTTGTTACAGCTTCATCAAAACTTTCATCTTCAGTTAAAGGAACTCCTGGTAAATCCCATCTAGGTTTTCCGTCCATTGTTTTTCGTTTAAGAAGTAATATTTTATTTTGTTCGTTGATGACTAGAGTTTTAACATACATGTTAAAGGTTTCCATATTATTAAACATCCTTTTATTTAACTTTTTAAAAATCTATTGTTAATCTAGCTTTTTACTATATGTATATATTTATAAATTTTTTAGTATTTATTTTTTGGTTAAATATTTTTTTTTATTAAAAAAAGGTTTTAGGGGGTTGAGTTCAATTGTGTTGAACTATTTGTTAAATTTTCTGTTTGGTTTTGTGCCGTTGTTTCACCATAAAATGATTTTTCTAATTTTAATCCCTGAAGGCTCTGATTTAAATCAGGATTTTGTTTGAGTAATGTGTTAATGTCAGTAATTACTGAATTTAATTCATTTGCTGAGTCAGTTGCCTCTTTTTGTGCATCATTTACAGCAGTTTGTGCATCAGATGCAGTTTTTTCTCCTTTATAATATTGGGCGATAGCATTATAAAGTTTTATTGATGAATTAATATTTTTTGATGTTAATTCAACACGTTTTGTTTGTAATGTTGCATATTGTTTCATGGTGTCATTGTTTGTGTCTTCTGCAGTTTTATTCAGAACATTTAATTCTTCAGAATATTTTGATGTCATATCGTTTAGTGTACTTATTAACTCATCTACATCAGTACTATTTTGATTTTTAAATTTATCAGTTGAACTGATAATATTTGCTTCAATAGCACTTGCATTTTGTAAATTTTTATTAAAATTTTGTGCTAATACATCATTTTGATATGATTGATATGCAGGGACTGCAATACATATTAATCCTGCTATAATAACTACTGCTATTATGATTGTTATATTTCTTTTATTCATCATATCACCTTATAGTTATTTTTATTTAAAATAATATTTAAAATAATTTATTATTTATTTTTTCTTATATTTTTTTTAATATTTTTTATCACTTATTTTTCAATATTTTTATTACTATCTTCTGATATATATATTGATTATTATATTCATTAAGCTTTTATTGGTGAACATATGGATAACACAGATACTCATTCAAGACTTGAATTAATGCAAGAAAATAAGAATCTCATCGATGAGATTTTTCAATTAGAACAAGATGGACATAAGGATGCACGGGAATTGTATAGTGATGAAATCGCAGGATATTTAGTACGTACAGATGATGGTTCTTATACCTTAACATCAGATAAACGGGATAATCAGGAATCAGAAACATTACATAGTCGTTATGGTGCAATAACCGAGTCATATGAAAAATTTGTTAAACCATCTGGCCTATTGGAAGTTTCAAAATATAAAGATACAATTCGAGTACTTGATATTTGTAGTGGCATTGGTTATAATGTAGCGGCATTATTGAATTATATGAAGGATGAAGATGTTGAAATAGTTATTGACATGATTGAATCTTCAGTTGAAACATTAACAACTTCTTTATTTATTCCGGATGTAACAAATTCTTATAGTTATATTAAAAAAGCTGTTGAATCTTATTTAATTGAAAATGAGTATCTGAAATTTACAAAGGTAGTAAGTCATATTCCATCAAATATTCACATTAATATTAATGTATGTGATGCAAGAGAATTTATTAAAAATCGTGCAGAAGGAGAATATGATGCCGTCTTTTTAGATCCATACAGTCCATCTAAAAGTCCTGAATTATATTCGGTTGATTTCTTCAAGCATCTTTATCAGTATTTAACTTCTGATGCGTTGATATTGACATATACGGCTGCAAGTCCTGTTCGCAGTGCATTAATTCATGCAGGATTCTATGTAGGTGAGGGACCACGTTTTCATAGAAGTGGTGGTACTATTGCATCAAAGAATATTCAATTGATTGAAACTCCATTATCCGTAAGTGATGAAAAGGTTATAGCCTTAAGTGATGTTGGTATTCCATTTATTGATCCTGATTTGGATGCTGATTTTGATACTATTATCAATAGACGTCAGGGTACCCGTCAGAAAATAAGGGGTGTCAGCGTATTTCCATCATCAAGTAAACTTCCACGATATTTGGGTGTAGATCCGGAAACAATTGAAGATGAAGCTTTACGTAATAAGTTAAATAATTATGTTAAGGATATGGGCTTTGATTCTATTAATGATGATAGAATTCTTGAAATATTGGATATTGATTATGGATTGTCCAGTAGAGATCAAGTTCTTCAATTAGAGGATAACTTAAAAAATGTATTGTCAAATAATTGATATGGTTAATCAATTATTTGTTTTGTTTTAAAAATTGTTATACATATCATGTTTTTTTCTGTTTTTGGCATGTTTAATACTTATTCCTGTGATGTCTCCTATAATGTAGATATTTATGTCCCATTGGGGATTTTCCTTATTTTCTGGTATCTTTGTAAACTCCTTTATTGTTTGTGTGATTTGTTGTTCTAGTTCTTGCTTATTATCTAAAAAATAGGAATTTATGTGGCATGTTATATTGAATGTGTCTGTGTATGTTATTTTATGTCGTAGTTTGTTGAGAATTGTTGATACAACATAATTTGAGTTGCTCATAACACAAACTACTGGTATTGCCTCTATTATCTGATTTAATTCATTGTTTATTTTTACTTTTTTTACTAGTTCTTTAGGATTTGAATGTTCTAAAAAGTATATGTATGGGTTTTCTGATTCTTTTAGATAATAATTGTCGTCTATTTCGTTCATTTCTTTTTCAAATGTACACATCATTGTATTTAGTTCATTTGTTTTGTTGAATTTTATTAGTACTTCCTTGTTTCTTTTTTTCATAGTTATCCTGCTCCACTATATTAAACATTGTATAACAATTTTTATAATTTTATTATATTTTTTGTAGTATTTAATAATTGTTATTATTAATTATATATATTATTTACATTAAAATATAATATATGAATAACAAAGGTACAGTTTCATTGGAATTAATTGTAACATTTATGGTTCTTATTGTAATCTTTTCAATGATGGTTACATTTTCACTAAATGAGTTTGGTTTAATTGACCAAACACAAAATAGAAAGGAGGCAAGATTAATTACGATACATGTTAGTCAAATAATTGATAATGTTTATGTAAATGGTGAAGGTTATAGTCAAACTTATACATTACCCGAAAAAATAAATGATGAAAGTTACATCTTATATCTGAATGAAAGTGGAATCTTCTTGAATTCACATAATCAGATTACTATGGACAAATATAATTTTGAAGTGTTGTCATTCAATAACGGAAAAAAAATTATATTAACTCCAGGCAATACATACCAATTTGTTAATAATAATAACAAAGTATACATTTATCAATATAATTAAATATTCAAACAATAATCTTAATTAATCTTAAAATAATATGATGAATAATGAAGGACAAATTTCAGCAGAATATATCTTACTGCTAATCGTTATTATTGTTTTCATGATATCTCTATCAACAATCATAATAGATCAACAAGAAAAAAATACCATATTGTCCGCAGCAAAAATAGGCTCACAGGAAGCAATAGATAAAAATGCATATTCAATGTACTATAATGATACATTTAATTATTATCAACAGGAATATCCAAGATTACTCAGACCTACAAATATAGAAATAATAAACATTACTCTATTGGATGGTAATGATACATTAAAAATACAAACCATAGCACATACTCACAGTCAGTTAAGCAATGATGAAAAATACATAGTAGGCTCAAGGATAAACTATTACATCAGAAAAAGCATAACAGAAACATTCAAACAACAACAAAGTGACACTTTTTATAATCCTGCATTATCAAACAATTACAAGATAGAAACAGAAGATGTAATATGGAAATAAAAGTAATCTGAGTAATCAAAAAAAAGGAAATGTGATAAAATTTAAAAAAAAGGTTAGGAAAGGGCATTATATGATGGAACCTCTAGCAAAATATTAAAAAAAAGGTTAGGAAAGGGCATTATATGATGGAACCTCTAGCAAAATATGCTATGGCTATACCTATTAATCCAAATATAATACCAATAGACCAAATTATATAAACAACCTGATGTTCCTTCATAGGTTTCTTGAGAATTGAACGAATCAATGAATTAAAACCACCTTGTGGAGCAACAAGTATTCCATCTTCTTTAACCTCAGTAGGTTTAAAGTTTTGACGTTCCATTACGCCAGCACTTCTAAACTTTAAAAGACCATCAATGATATTTGGAATAAGCACAATAAATGCAATAATCTTCACCCTTCCAATAAAAGCAATAATTGCAATGGAAGCACCAATTATAAGAGTACCAACATCACCTGGAAATACATTGGCAGGATATCTGTTGTAGAATAAAAATGCAAGTAAAGCACCTAACATTGAAAATGAAATTATTGCAACATCATACTTGTTCATTATAATACAGGATAATGTGAGAGATGTTAGTGCAATAACGCCAAGACCCGTTTCAATACCATTAAGGCCTGCTAACATATTTGTTAAATTAGAGGCAATAGTCACTGCTATAGGAATGCTTAGCATATAAAAAATACTAACATTAGGAGGTGTAACCCACATAATAGGAAGACCTGCAATCCATAGTAGTATTAGTTTCTCCTTTGATGATAGCATTATTAAATCATCAACCATACCAATAATACCTGTTAGTAATATTACAATTAAACTAATGGTCAGCTGGCTTTGCCATTCAGGATAAAGATAAACTCCAAGCATTATTGCAATTGCAAAACCAAATAGTATTCCAATACCACCCATTTCTGCAACTTCTGGTTTTGATATTTTATGAATATCACGCCCTACAATATCTGCATTCTTCAATTTTTTAATAAGTCGTGGCATAATAGCAAATGTAATTATAAATGCAATTAAACCACATATACCTGAAGTAAAAAGAAGATAAGTAGAATTATTCACTTTTCTACACTCCTTTGTTTAAAGTTTTTTCTGTTTTTAAAATATGGTAAATGGTTCTAACAGGAATATTAAGCTTAGATGAAATATTCTTAACAGAAGTGCCATTTTGCTTTAATTTAATAATTTCTTGACGTGTATCCTCTGAATATTTTGATTTAGGACCTTGTTTTAATTTTTTATCCTTAAGATAATACACAGTTTTCAGGTCAAGCTGTAACTTCTTAGCCACAGCCTTTGGATAAATTCCTGAATTTATCATTTCATTGATTTTTTTGATTAGTTTTGAATCATATTTTTTAGGTCGTCCTCTGTTTTCATTAACTATTATTTCAATATCCAATTCATTCAGTGCATCTATATAAGTATCAGATGTTCGTTGATAGAGACTTTGAGGACATTCAATAACTTCTAAGTCAGGATTTTCATCAAGTAATTCCAGAATATACTTTGATGATAAGGGTTTATCCACATGTATTTTAGAACTCATATAATTCCTCCATTATTTATTTAGTAATTCAAGGAATTTTTTAGCCTTTTTACTAGTAGGTTTTTCAATTCGTTCAAGATCTGCTTTTGTCTTTGTAGCTTCCTCTTGTTTAACATATAATAATTCTGCCGATCGTTTTAAGGATAAGCTTGATTTACTATTTAATGCAACAGCTCCACAGGCCGCATGTTTTGATTTAAGATGTAATTTTTTACGTTTATTTTCCAATTCTAATTTATATTGTACAGTCTCCTTCATATTGTCAATACAATCAATATTTTCACCATTGTCCTGTAACAAATTCACTATATCTTTAGGAAATTCTGTTTCAAAAACTTTTATTTGATTAGAGTCTAATGAAGGTCTTAGATTAGGAAATGGTCCTGAATAATTGTTACGTCTGTTTTCGGATGTTGTAAGGTAATATTTGAAGATGTCCCAGAGTATTATGGTTTTTGCAGTATCCATATAGTAATGTCTTCTAATCTCATTTTCTCGTTCGAGATCCTCTTTTAATTCATCATCAAGTTCATGGGAATTATCTATTAATTTTGCTTGTTTAAGCTTAATAAAGGTAAGTTCCTCTTCTAATTCAATTCGCTCCTGAGCTTCACGAGCTAAACGACCAGCATCATTTCTTGCTTCTTTAACAATTAAATTATATTTATTAACCTTATCTAAATTATGCATATGCAATGGAATAATATCCTCAATTTGTTTATTAATGATATTCTCAGAATATTGAAGATATGATATTGCAAGAGCATTCTGAACATACTTGTCATTTATGAGGGATGGTTTCTTATGGTTGAATTGTAATAATTCAATTCTAACCTTGGAACCATATCTTTTCCTAAGTTCAGTTTCATAATTATGTTCATCAGCATAATCAATATTTGCTTTTTTACTAATCCATTTGCCTGTTTTTTCATCCTTTACTTTGGCAATTACAGTAACACTTTTTACAAGGCCACGTTTTTCTTGTTTCATAATCTTAGTAATTTCACGATATGCTTCCAGACTATACTTGGTAAGCTGTGATCTTCTAAGTAGGTATTCTCCACCTAATGGTAAATATTTGATTAGTTCTAATCTACAAATACCGCTAAGATTGGATGTAAATTGGAATTTGGTATTTCCACATTCACATTTATGTTCTATTACATTATAGTCTTCATCATATTCAAGTATATCTTCAAGGTTGTTCTTTCTGTATTCCTGTTGACATTCAACACAGGTTAATGTAGCGTATTCTTCTAGGTGGCCTATTGCAATTTTATGTGATGCAATAGCAGATTTTACTTGGTCAAGGATATTTTTCTTATTGGATGCTTTTATTCTGAAGTATTGTGCATGGCGTGATTGATCATGTACATCATCAGGAATAATTTCAGGATTATTTAAATTATTTCCTCTACTAAATCTTTTTAAAGCACCATAAGGTGATGTAAAACCTCTTATTTCCATTTTATTTCTTAGATTCTGTAGTTTTCTAAGATTTGTATATAGGTAATCATAAATTTCGATAAAATCATCAAAACTTTCGATACTTTCAGCAATAATAGGTTTTCGCTGTATATCCTTAAGAAACTTTTCAGTCTGTGTAACTAGAAGTTCACTCATTACTTTTCACCTTGTTATATGGGAATATTCGTATAATCTAATTAGGGTACTATCTTATATGTTCACCAACATTACCTTCAGTAGTTAATAATTCCATGCTGTCTGTTGCAAGGAGCATACCATTTGATTCTACACCAAATAGTTTTGCAGGTTGAAGATTTGCAACAACAATTACTTTTCTATCAACTAATTCTTCTGGTTCATATCTTTCTGCAAGACCAGCTACAACCTGTCTTATTTCTTCTCCTAAATCTACTTGTACTTTAAGTAATTTTTTAGAACCTTCTATTTTTTCAGCTTCTTTAATTTGACCTACCATTAAATCTACTTTTGCAAATTCATCAATACTAATCTTATCACTCATGTTATCATCCTCTTCTTCTTCATCTTTTAATGTAGCATATAATTTATCTTTCTGTTCTTGAATGGTTTTATCTTCAATCTTCTTAAATAATGGTTTTGCTTTTTTAATCTCATAACCTTCATCTAATAGTTTTTTGGATTCATTCCATTCTACAAGTGGGCTTCTGTTTTCAAATTTCATAAATCCTTCAACGTCTTCTACAGGCATATTCAATATGTCTCTAATTTTCTGTGTAGCTTCAGGTAAATATGGATTTAAAACTATTGCAAGTGTATGTACCAACTGGTTTGATAAATATAAACAGTTTTTAGCACTATTGATATCTTCTTTAACAGCTTTCCATGGTTTCTTATCATTAAAGTATTTATTTGCATATTTGCATGTTGTCATAATTTCCTGTAGGCCATCACGGAATTTGAATGTATCAATATCATTGGCTACTTTATCTGGAAGTTCTTCAATAATTTTTAAGAATTCCATATCCATATCATCAAATTGTCCTTTTTCAGGTATCTTTCCATCAAAGAATTTATGGGTAAATGTAAATGTTCTATGTACAAAGTTACCAAGAATATCAGTTAATTCATTATTTATTCTTCTCTGGAAATCATCCCATGAAAAGTCAGTATCCTTATCAAGAGGTGCATTTATAACCATATAATATCTTAAAAGGTCGCTGTCGAATTTATCAAGGAAGTCTTTTACCCAGATAACCCATCCTTTGCTGGTTGACATTTTACGTCCTTCAAGTGATAGGTATCCTCCACCAACAACAGAATATGGTAAATTCCATTCTCTACCCATTAACATGCTAGGCCAAAATATAGTATGATGGTATATGATATCCTTACCGATAAAGTGAACGGTCTTATCATCCCAGTACTGTTTCCAGTCAAGGCCATGTTCTTCAGCCCATGTAGCAGCAGATGATTGATAACCTATAAATGCTTCTCCCCAAACATATAATACTTTACCTTCTGCATCTTCAAGAGGTATAGGAACTCCCCATTTCATGTCACGACTCATAACCCAGTCTTCAAGTCCTTCATTCACCCATTCTTTAGCGAAATTCTTAACATTCTTAGGTAAATGTTCATTATTGTTTATCCAATCACCTAACTGGTCCTGGAATTCGTGTAACTTGAAGTAGTACTGTTGTGACTCTTGTACAACTGGTGTTCCATTACATATTAAACATTGTGGTTCTTTTAACTCTATAGGATTAAGATGATGTCCACAAACTTCACATTGGTCTCCTCTTGCTTCACTTTCACAGTATGGACAAAGACCTTCAACATATCTATCGGGAAGACTACGTTGACATTCTTCACAATATAACTGTTCAATATCCTTTTTATAAATATATCCCTTATTATATAATTCTAAAAAGAATTCCTGTGCAAATTCATAATGTTTCTTATCAGTAGTTCTTCTAAAGCTATCTAATGATATGTTACAACTTTTAAGATCATTACCAATTAATTCATGATATACATCTGTAATATCCTTAGGACTTTTATTCTCTTGTTCTGCTCTAACTGCAATTGGAGTACCATGTTCATCAGTAGCACATACCATAACGGTATCAACATTATTCATACGATTATATCTTGCATAGATATCTGCAGGAATATATGTTGAACGTAGATGTCCTAAGTGACAGGGACCATTTGCATAAGGCAGGGCGCATGAAATAAATAATTTCTCCATATTAATTAATCCTCCCAATTTTATCGGTTAAAATGATGATAATAAAATTTATTTTCTTGTATGGTATTTCTTCTTATTTATGTATAATCTCTTTAAGAAATGTATTACCAAGATAATAATATAATATATATATTTTTCATCATTTATTATTCTTTCTAAGAAATTACATTGCCGCCAAATTATGGATTTCGTGAAGGATTTTTGATTTTGTATAATTGCTTTTTCATATTTTTCTATTATCCTGCTGTCTGTTTGTTGGTTTTTTTTATCTTTGTGTTTTTGTTGTCCGAAGAATGTTTTGAACGTTCTTTATTTGATATACTTTATTATTTACATTATTGGGATTTTTGTATCCGAATGCTTAAGAGAACAAGAAAACTATCTGATGAATATCTTCATGTTTAATCAGATTACCTTGTTTACAGTTAGTCATACTATTTGAGGCAATCGAATTTTCTAAAAATCAATAAAAAAATAAGGGATAAAAAATATGTATTC
Source organism: Methanosphaera stadtmanae (assembly GCA_015062825.1). GTDB lineage: Archaea > Methanobacteriota > Methanobacteria > Methanobacteriales > Methanobacteriaceae > Methanosphaera > Methanosphaera stadtmanae_A. The sequence goes on along the minus strand of SUTR01000010.1, from coordinate 22,656 downwards.
AGTCTTTTACATATTTTTTGAAGATGTATGCCAGTATGGCTCCTGCAATGTTTTGCCAGATGGAGTATAATGCTCCGGGAACCGTAGCCATTGGATAGTGGGAAAAGTGTGTTTTTGCAAGACTGGTTGATAATCCTGAATTTTGGAAGGATAATTCTATTGCTATTGTAATTACTTGTTTCCATTTTAGTCCTGCCTGGTATCCGATTATAATTCCCAACAGTATTCCAAGACAGTATTGTACTATGATTACCAACATAATTATCCATGATGCAGTAATTATTGAATTCATATTGGCACTAAGAACTCCACCTACTATTAGACAAATAATCAATGAGGATGTTGCAGGTAAATATCCCTTTAATTTCTCAGTAAACTTTGGGAATTTGTAGTTAAGCAGTACTCCCAGTACTAGGGGAATAATTACTATCTGAATGATGGAAATTAGCATATTGGCTGTATTAAACTGAATACTTCCACCTATTAATAGAAATGTAATCATTGGAGTTACAAGAGGAGATATCAATGTTGAAAATGTCGTCAATGATACGGATAATGCCAGGTCTCCTTTAGCCAGGAATGTGATAACATCAGATGCTGTTCCTCCGGGAACTGTTCCAACCAATACCAGTCCGACTGTCAACGCCATGTCCAAGTTAAAAAGTTTTGCCAACACCAATGCCAATATCGGCATTATGGTGTATTGCGTCACTAATCCTATCAATATTTCTTTAGGTTTTCTAAAAACTTCCACGAAATTATCCACTTTCACAGTTGTTCCCATAGCAAACAAGATTATACTTAACAGTATATTAATAACACTTACTCCATAAAAAGAATCCAATACCCAAGCGAATATATTCTGATTAACTACTGTCAAAGCTATGAATATTTAGAGAAGTATCAAATAATACTTTTCAATTAGTTTAAAAATTCTTATCATAATAATAGTTTATTAATACATTTAATAATTAATTGCGGTAGTCCAAATATAGGTGGATTTTTTTGTTAAGGTAATTCTCATTAGATTAACAGGTTATGTTTAAAAGGTTAAGATGTTATATTTTCTAAAGCAACAAGCTTTTTATATTTTGCATCATTTAATAAATTTGTTTAAAACTTTTACAAGTGACTGATAGTTTATGAATTTAACTTCTATTGCGAAATCATAACAAAAATAGCATCATTAAATAGAAAAGATATAGTTGGTGGTTATATTTAAAATAAAAAGATTTTAAAGGGAAAATCCCCTTTTTTTTCTTTTTATAGGACAGCATCATGTTGTCGCGTTTTAATCTTTTGTAATTGTCAATGTACTTGTTGATTCTAGTTTTTCATAACCTGTTGCCATGAACACTGCCTTTATTTCATACGTGTTTACTTTTAATGTTTCTGGTAATGTATAATTGATTGTGGCTACGCCGTTTACTACTTTAGCGTATATCACTTTGCCGTTATCGTCTTTCAATATTTTACCGTTGATTTTGAATACTATTTTACCTGTGTTTATTGGGTTGTCTGATTGTGTTATTTGTGCTGTAATTTTTATTGTTTGAGCAGGGCTTGTTGTGATGTTATCCACAGTCATTGTCGGTGTTGTTGGAGCTATTGTAAGGTTTGTCTTTTCACTTTTGAGAGATTCCTGTTGGGTTGAACCTGAGTAGACTGCTTCAATTACTGTGCTGTTGTTCCAAGATGCTGGTATTTCATAGTTTTCTATTGTTGCAGTACCGTTTGTTACTTTTGCATAGATTACCTTACCGTTTGAGTCTTTAAGTGTCTTGCCGTTTACCTTGAATGTTATTTTTCCCTTGTTGATTTTTGTGTATGTGTCGTTTCCTTTGTATATGCTTGCCTGTATGTTGGTAGCAGTTCCCGCAGTAAACTCGGTAGTGTCTACCTTGAGAGTTATTGGCAGTGCTTCCAGTATGTCCATAGGTAGTGATGAAGTAGACTGGTATTCAAACAGATCAGAACCTGAATAGATTAGTCTTAATGTTGGTCTTTCGTACCATGACTGGTTGACGATAAGGTTAAGTTTTGCCATTCCATCTTCAACCGGAACGATGAATTTCCAGCTTCTGATGATGAATGTTACATTTCCATCATTTACTGTAATGTTATTGTCTGCTTTTACCAGGACAGTAACTGTTTCGTTTTCATTAACTCTGACAGTGTTGTTTTCTAATGAAAGTGTTACATTTGATTTTATTGATGTGATGTCAAATACTGTGTTGTTTTGTAAGTAAGTATTATCTTCTGGATAGTACCATACTTTTATGGTGGTGTTTAAAACTCTGTCAAGGGATATGTTGGTGTTTATTGTTCCATCAGTTAAGTTTTCTTTGTTTTGCAGTATTCCATCTGCATATACTTCTACATATCCATTACTTACAGGTGTTCCATCAACTGTTGTTACATTAATCATTACTGGTGTTGACACATGGTTTTCTACTTTATTAGGATAATCCATACTTATTGTTACTGGAATATTTATTTCTGGTATGTATGGATTGTTTACTTCACCGTTGAATGTGTTTCCATCCAAGAAATTAATGTCTGTAGTGTTGACATTTACTGTACCATTGAATGTTATGTTAGTTATATTCGTTCCTTCTGATCCTTCGATGAACGTTATGTTGGCATTGATAACTCCAATGAATCTACCACCTATTAGATTTACTGGTCTGTCTACAATAATGTTCAGATTATTGTTTTCATAATCTCTAACATAAATTATATCTCCTTCAATTACTGAATCATTTAATAAACCCGTAGATGAATCAATACAACTGTTAACTAGTGATGTACTTGTCATCACATAAGTATTTTCATCAGTTAAAACATAATTCATTATTCTAATTGTATCTATGAAATCGCTATTTTTCGTTTGATCTAACTCCGTACCTGTTGGTGCATTCAATCCAAGAAATGTTGAATTAATAATTGTACTATTTTCACAGGTAGAAAATTGTGAATTAATAAATGATGAGTTAATAACCGTACCATTGGACAATGATAATGCTGAACTTACTCCATAACCAGTACAATTTATTAATGTGCAATTATCTAAGTTTAGTGCTTTCACATTAAATGAAGAATTTATGAATATTAATGGTATGATGTTGTCATCCTCATTATAAACATGGTTGTAGAGAGTTGTTATGGTATCGGTCATGTTGTATATTAATATATCATTTTCTTGTAGTATACTTAAAGGATATAATCTTACAATTGTTCTTCTTTTGTTGGCATATTCATAGAAATAATCTTTATAATTATCATTATTGATATTGATAATCATGTTTCCTTCGATATTGTTTTCTATTATTTCAGCACTTCCATTGATAGTTTCAATACCTCTAAATTTTGCACTGGCTAGTTTGTTATTTGTGATTGTTATATTTGAAGAAGTATTGTAAATATTTATTGTGTAATTATTTGTTGTGGTTATGTTGTTATTGTTGATTAGTACGTTAGATCCGTTAATTGTGACAGTTTCTATCTTATTATCTTCAAGTGTTAGGTTTCCAAGTGTCGTAATGTTTTTGATTGTGTTGTTGTATAATGCATTATTGTTTGATTGTAAATTATTTATCACATTTCCTATAATTGTTTGGTTTGGGAAACTAAGATAACATGTACCATAAGGGATAGTATTGTTAATTACAGTTATATTGTTCTGGTTTCCACCACCCCATTGAGGAATCAGACATTTTCCACCATATTCTATGGTATTGTTTTCTATTAATAGATTATTTCCTTCTAGAGCAGCTGCATAACATATTTCCTGTACAGCAGCTTTATTACCATCTATATAATTGTTTCTGATGGTGAAGTTCTGATTGCTGTATTTATCATAATTGGAATTTGAATTATATGTAGTTAAATATAATAAGTTTCCAACTGAACCGGTACCTACTATTGTGTTATTTTCAAATATAACATTTGTAGCTCCAGAGAACACTACACTACTGTGTTGACCACCTATTTTTTCAAAGTAACAATTGGTGATGTTGACATTATTTGAATCTCCACCAACTGAGAACATTCCAACTCCTCTACCAACAATGGTGTCAGCAATTACACTGCAGTTATTGATGTTGATATCACTAACATTTCTAATGCTGATTCGTGTGTTTTCGAAATTTAATCCAGTAATGTTGGTTCCGGAAGATCCAGAAACTAGTTTAAACGCCCCACCAGATTCTGTGTAATCGTCTAACTTTATAGAATGTATATTTATATAGGAATCATTTGTTGTTGAAGTTATATTTACTGGTTTGTCTATAGTTAAATCAAATCTACCACTATCAAATTTACCTTGAAAATCAACAGTATCTCCATCAGATACTTTATCATTAAATTTTCCATCAGTAACATATTCATAGAAATTATTACTAGTTAATTGGATATAATTTGAATTAATATCTTTTTTAATATTCTCATTTTTCAAATCTTCGTTTTTCATTATTGTGAAATTACTCGTGATTTGTTCGCCATCTGAATTATCAAAAGAATTATCCGTAATATTTGAAGCGGATATTGCTGATAAACTCAAGAATAAGATTGTAAAAATTAATAAAACAATAATATTTTTTTGTTTCATAATACTCCTCTTATTAAATATCTTGTTTAAAAAATTAAGAGGGATTTTTGAATAGTAACTATTTGATGTTATAAAAATTATCTATAAAATCCATCATATCTAAAAATAATTATAAGTTACTATTAACAGTATTCCCGCTATCATAATCTACTGCATTATTTCCAGTTAAAACTGGGGTTATTCCATCATATGTGGTTTCTAATTCATTTTCAGTTACTTTATTTCCTGTGGCTCTAACAATAACACAATATAAAGTATCTGTTCTATATTGGTCATCACTTACCATTATAGCATTATCCGTTACATTATTATTTGTTGATGAAGAGTTTCCAACAATTATAATACCACAGCTTGTTTTAGGAATTTGTTCGTAGAATTGTGGACTTATGGTTTTATTATGTGCTTCTAAATCGATAATATTCTCTTTTATGCGATTATTACTGGAATTATATAATCCGATTCCAATAGTAATATTTCCTGTAGCAGTTATTTCGTTGTTATCAATTATGGTGTCATTAGCTAAGTATAACTCTATTGCATATACAATAGTAGCATTTAAATCTATGTAATTTGCTCTGATGGTATTGTTTGTTGATTCTCCATATATTGGTGGGAAACTTGATGTTGTAACAACGATTCCATAAGCTACTCGTTCAAAACTTGGGACGTATGTACTTTCAAGGATTGTTGAGCCTAAAATGGTATTGTTATATACAATGGAATATTTTGTTTTATCTAATTGTATACCATTGAGATAATTGTTACTGAACATTATTATTTCATTGTTTGAAATGTTGGCATAGTTTACAACATCACTTAATGAAATTGCATAGACATAGTTTGATCCGTTAATTTCTATGGTATTGTCGGTAATATTCACATTGTTTGAATCGGTTTTTAATGTAATTGCTTCGATGGTGGTGTTATCATTGATTGGTTCGGTAGAATTAGATACTATTAAATAGTTATTTGTGACGTTTATATAATTTACTTGTGACATAGATATTCCTGTTACTTGGCTTTCACTTAACCATACTCCCGTACTATTATCCCATCCAAGGTTTTGAGGATATCCGCTAACGGTGATGTTGCTATTTGTAATGTTTGAATTGTTAACATTGTTGAATGTTATTCCTATAGCTTTTTGGTAATTGTTTGTATTGGTGGTTGTTATGTTGTTTAAATCTAATATTATGTTATTCACATCTGTAGCTGTAATTACAGAACCTGCAACATCCGTATTTGCTATATTTAAGTTAGAAATTGTTACTCCATTTGATGTAATTGATATTTGACTGTTTACAAATTTTGCAGTACTTGTTGCTGTGATTGTTACTGGAGCATTTATATTCATTGTTTTTCCGCTAAATGTATCATCAAATGTAATTGTATCATATGATGATAAAGAAGACATTACTGAATCATAATTGGTATTTGTTACGGTTATTGGTGTAGTGTCTTCATCATTGTCATTATTTTCATTGGTACCTGTTTCTTCAACAGGTTCATAATTATTACTTTCAATTATTTGTTGTGAATCATAGGTTGGTTCTATTGTATTGTCATCGAAATCTTCAGATGCGCTTACAACACTAATTCCAACAAAAAAGATTAATAGTAATAATAATGCTTTTTTAATATTCAAAGTCATATTGATCGTAGTTAGTTTTTTTTATAATTAAATGCAACTTTATTTCATTATAAATATTTACATTTAATCAAGTCCAATCGAAAGATTGAACATTAACTTAAACAGTTGAATTATATTAATTGCCTATTGATACTCATTGGGTTTTTGTATATAGGGATTAATAAATATTAACTGTTGAATTATCTATCAATTGAGTAGAATTATCATACATTTAATATTTTTTATAATTTTAACTGAAACTGTTTAAACTAATTATCTATATATTTATTCTTATTAATAAATGTTATTTTATAAAAAATCTATTATTTTTTAATAAGTCTTCAATCATGTCATTTTTTGAATAGATTCCTATTTTTTTTGTTTATATTATATTAATAAGGGGGTTATTGTGAATATTATCATAACTTCTATCTTAATAATTCATTAGAATTTTTTTTTAGGGATTGTGTGATTATATTTATTGATTTCATGTTTTGATTGAAAATATTCAAGATGTAATTTGGCTAGGATTATAGTTTTCAATGGGTGAAATATTAGAGGCTCTTTTGAGGTATATTGAATAATGAAAACAAAAAAATACAAGCAGGTGGATTCTCACAAAAAACACATGAAAAACGAAAAGACTAGAAAGCAGATATAAATAGCTGAGAAATCATAAAAATTACCAAAACATAAAAAATAAGGATAAGTATTACTAAAATTTAAAAAAAACAAAAATCATATTAAAAAATTATGAAAATATTCATTATTTCTTTGAATATGGGAAAGTATTTATACATTAAAAAAATTATCTTTATTTATGTCAAATTTATTTTCCAATGAAAAAGTTAATACTGGTAGACAACTTGAATTGGATATTGCAAAGGCATTGTCGATTATTTTTCATGTTTTTTCTTCATTCGGTAATGGTTGTCACGGCCTTCAACAATTCAATTACTCCAGGTTATACATTTATAATCAGTAACATCTTGGGTAAGCCTTGTGCTGCACCTATTTTTCATGTTTTGTATGGGTGTGGGTGTTGTTTATTCAAGACATAGTCAATGGGATTACATGATTAAAAGGGGAATAAAACTCTTTCTTCTGGGAATTCTTGTAAACATATTCGAATTCTTCTTGCCTTGCATGGTTTCAGGTTATCTTTTAGGCATGTGGGATATTTTTCCAACAGCAGGAGGATTACTTTTATTCTGTGTAGACATACTGGCATTTGCAGGTTTAGCATTTATACTAATGGGGATATTGAAGAAATTTGAACTTTCAGATAAGGCTTTAGTAATTATTGCAGTTTTAATGTCCATTATTGGAAGTTTATTAAGATTCACGGATTTTGGCGTGGACATATTGATTTGTTCTTTGGTAATTTTATTGGTACTGCTGGTGGTTTCACAGTATTTCCATTATTCAATTGGTTCATATTTCCAATAGCCGGAATTGTCTGGGGTCATTATTTTATCAGAGCAAAGGATAAATCAGAATTCTTCCGGTACTGGCCAATATTTATCATAGTATCAATGATATACTTTGTATGGTCAACACAATTTGATGGTGGTTTTTTAAGCAGTACACATAACTATTACTTCATGACAACGGTGGATGCTCTATTCTGTCTATTATATGCACATGGAAACATAGGATTATGCTACTGTTTATCAAAGATATTGCCTGATTATATTAACAAAATATTTTCAATATTAAGCAGTCATATCGATATTATTTATATTGTGCAATGGTGTTTTGTACCTTTGGGAATAATATTTTTAGTTTATCTATTCAGGAGCATGGTATTTACCGATATAATAAGTGCAATCTACTCTGTGATTATAATAATACTCTCAGCACTGTTTGCAGTAAACTATAGGAAGCTGAGAAAAAGGAATTGAAATGATAAGCAAAACAGGAAGAGTGATAATCCATATTCTATACTGAAAGAAGTTAAATAACAAAAACATGAAACGTTTCAAAAACATTCACAACAATAAATATAAACATGTTCTATATGACAGATGATGCAGTTGTACTAACCGAACGTTAACTGATGGAAAAAGTGTAAGTTATGTATATGATGGAAACATTGACTTATCTTTGCCTATAGACAGTACGACATATCCAAAGGAAAAGTACATGGTAGAAGTAGTAACTCCATAAAAGAAATGTATTCATGGTTATAATATTAATACTTAATCCCTGAAGAGTATCATTCTCTAAGAAGTCATCTTTAGACAATAGTTGCTCCAATACAGCTGATATATTCTTCAACATAGCTTTCATCACTTTCATTAAACAACGTGTAATGGAAGGTATATTTTCTCAGATTGCTGTTTTTGTCTTCATCTTCCACGTCAACGATTTCAACATCCACAACCGGTTCGATATTACTGAACATTTTGATTAAATACTTTTCATCACATTTTGAGGGAAGCAGTACTGATAAGTTATGATGTTCCAGTTTAAGATTATTCCTCTTCCATTCGTATAACTCTTTATCAGATAATATGTCGATATTGGAAAGTTTCAATGTAATCTCTTCTTTATCATTGTTTTCCAATGTCACGTATTTGGAGGTAACTTTTTTTACAATTCCCACAGTTATTTGCTTGGTAAAGGAGTTTTGTAATCCTACCTGAGAACTGACCAAAATTAGTTATAAACTTCTTTTTTTATTATTCAAAATATATAAACTCCATTAAACATATAACCTATTGAGAGTTATTATTATAATAATTTATATAAAAAATGAGTTGTTTTATTGGATTTTATGATTGTATTGATATTTAAACTCTTAAAATGATGGAACTTGAGGAAAGATCCATCAATGTTTTAAGTTAAATTTGTTCGTGTAATTATCTACTATGTAAAATCTAATATATAAAATTATTCTACTTTTCTTGAGTGTGCGTGGGTTATTGTGTGCAGTTTGGGGTTTTACATTTAATTCTATAAATTAGTTTAAATTTCTTTAATTAGTTGTATTTATTTATTTTTTCTTTAACAAAGTATATGTATTCATTATTTTCTGTTATTAGTTTGTTTATGAGTTTTTTGTAAATTTTATTGAGGTTATATGCTGTTGCATAGAGATTAAAGATATTTTCGATTTTTTCTCGTCCTCTGTAGAACATTACATCAATGTGGTAATATTGTTTAAATGTCCCAAATGGTGATTCAACGGTGGGTGCTCGTTGTGAATAAATCTTTTGTGCTTCTTCTGTTTTCATTTTTACAATCATTTCTCTTTTTTCGGGTGAACCATAGATTGTGTATGTTTTATGGTTTTGTTTTTCTGATAAACACTCTTGTCTTAAAGAACACTCTTTACATGCTTCTGTATTTACATAAATTCTTTTTGTATCGGCTGGTAAGCCCAGTTCTTCTTTATTTTTATCAATAACTGTGTATGTGTACTTATTGAATAATGGATGGCCCATGAAACATTGAATATAATTATCTTCGTAATTTATTTCAACATTGTCTAAACTGAAGGGGTTAGTTCTTCGTTTTCCTTTATCTATACGTGATTGTGTTGAATTATAAATGTATCCTTCAATATCTTCTTTTTTTAGGAATACAAATGTTATTTCACTATTGTATCCTGCATCAGCTAACACTTCTTCTGGTTTAACAGGACTATTTTCAATCGCTTTTTGAAGTGTTGGAGGTAATTCAAAGCAATCATTTGCATTTTGAGAATTATGAACACTCATTATTAGTTGGGACTCTGTATCAACGCATGTTTGAATGTTATATGATATTTCTTCTCTATTTTTCTTATTTAACATCCATCTTGCATCAGGATCATATAAGGGTATCTTCTTTTTACCATATTCTTTCATTTGAACTTTAGCATATTCCAGAAAAGTTATTTTCTGCTCAATAGTCATATTGGTATTATAATAGAATCTTTGTGCAGGATTTTTAAGCTTTTTTACTTCTTTTTCACCATATTGTTTATTTTTAAGTATTATTAATAATCTTCTCAAATCTTTCTTAGTAATATAATTAAATGATGAATTACAAGATTTTACTTTAGTTCCATCAATTGCACCACGATCAAATTCAGTTAAATTATAATCCCATCCAAATAAAAGAGTTTTGATAAAATTTCAGGATAATAATCAAGATAATAATCCCTATAACGAATTACACTACTGCGAGAAACACTAATTCCCTCCATAATCAACTTAAATACCGAATCAGTCTTAGTAAACTCTGCAATCTTAACAGGTGACAACATTTTAATCATATGCCCGTAAATAATTAAACACAACATATTTTTAGCTGGTAAACGAGGCCTACCTAGTTCTTTAGACTCTAAACTCCCATAAATTGACTGACAATACTTCTCCACAAAGAACATCACAAAAAATACAAGATGATCCTCATCAATATCTTCAATATACTTTCTTTCAACAAATTTCCTCAAACTTTCATCAAACTTATTAGAACACAATTTAATCACTATCAAATATTAACTTAAAACAGCCATAATCAAATAAAAACAACATAACCATATCCCATACTCTAAAATATTATATAAATAACTATGAATTTAGGTATGACTAATTATATACTCTTTATTTTAATTATAACTAATTAATAATATCTGTATTCTAATATAAATAATTATTATAAAAATTTTAAAAAAATAGAGCTTGAATAACCGTTAAAAATAATACAAAATAACAAATTAAATACAATATAAATAATTTTTGAAAAAAAAATTAAAAGTTCAAAATGATTAAAATAAGAAATATTTTGGGTTATTAAACTAAAATAAAAGAATTTAATGTGTTGTGGTTAAAAATAAGTTCTGTGATAATTTTGGTCACTTCTCTAGTTGTTTTAATTTTTATAATATTTTTTAAGTAACTTTATATATTATTATATTAATAAACATCTATATAGATTAATATCAATATAGATAAAAATCAATATAGATTATTATCAATAAATATTTAAAAAATGAATAAACTGCAATGTTTCAACACAAGCAGGGATATGCTCATGTAAATAATAATTTATATGCTGATTTCTATCTATAAAATTCAGAATCTACTACAAAAAACCAAAAGAATACTGAATGAAGAATAAATACTTTGATAATGGAGGAGTATTAATGACAAATGCTAAAATAAGCTTTTTTGACAAATACCTGACGATATGGGTAATAATATGTATGATAATAGGTATATTGGTTAGTCAATTCTTACCTTTCATACCAGAATTTCTAAACAAATTTGAATATGCACAAATATCAATACCAATGGCAATATTGATATGGATAATGATTTATCCAATGATGCTTAAAATAGATTTCAATTCAATTAAAAAAGTAAAGGATAATATACGAGCAATAGTACTTACATGGTGTGTAAACTGGTTATTACAACCATTCAGTATGTACATCATATCGCTATTGTTTTTCACAGTATTATATCAGACAATAATGACTCCTGAACTATCTACACAGTACCTCATAGGTGCAGTGCTTCTGGGAACAGCGCCATGTACTGCAATGGTATTTGTATGGAGTGAACTGACAAATGGTAATCCTGCATATACACTTGTACAAGTAGCAACCAATGACATAATAATACTATTTGCATATGTACCAATAGTGACATATCTCTTGGGAATATCAAACATCAGCATACCATATAACACCTTAATATTATCCGTAGTGCTATTTGTAGTGATACCATTTATAGCCAGTATAATAACAAGACATTATATGACAAAAAACAAGGGAAAAAAGTATCTGGAAAACAATTTTATTCCTAAATTCAACAATATTACAACAATAGGGTTATTGCTAACACTGATATTCATATTTTCATTCCAGGGAAACCTCATACTGACAAATCCTCAAGACATAATACTAATAGCAATACCGTTTACCCTACAAATATTTCTAGTATTTGGTGTAGGATATCTATCAGCAAAACTCCTGAAAATACCTCAAAATATCGCAGCACCAGGATCAATGGTTGGAGCAAGCAATTTCTTTGAACTAGCAGTAGCAATAGCAATTGCACTCTATGGAATAGGAAGTCCAGTAGCACTAGCAACAACAGTTGGGGTATTAATAGAAGTACCATTAATGTTAACATTAGTAAAAATCATAAATAATACCAAAGAATGGTACAATGGAAATTAATTTCTATAAACTTATCATGTTTAATTAAATATTTAAAAAAGGTGGGTGATTATTATAAAAACAGAAGATATTATTTCAGTCAGCAAGGCACTAAGCGATAAAAACAGGGTAGAAATAGTAAAATTATTATCTGAAAATGAATTATGTGCATGTCACCTATTAGAACACTTTGATATAACACAACCAACACTATCACACCACATGAAACAACTAACGGAATCAGGACTAGTTAAAGTAACAAAAAAAGGAACATGGAATCATTATTCAATCAACAAAGAAATTATAGACGAATACATAAACTTTTTAAAAGACACATATAACAAGAATTGTGATGATGGGATATGTGACTGTGATGAATGATGCTCATTTAAACGATAAAATATCTGTAACAAATTCCTTGACGATATTAGTATGAACTCCGATTTATATTGGTTAAAAGAAAAAAAATATTTGGTTGATAGATTAAATTAACTAAAAACAATATGATTTCCAAAAAAATGTTGTGGAGCATTAAATCTCCACATACATCTTATTTTTTTCATGTAAGCGGTTCTTAACTTGTAAGGCAACTAGAAGTACAATTTTAATGACTTTACCCACATTGAAATTTACTTTAACTAGTTCATGTTTCTATTTTTCTTGGTGATTTTCTAATAATTATTCTAAAATATTATCTACAAGAATAATATAGATATATATTCATATGATGAAAACTTCCTTTATTAATCCATTTAGTAATGATGCTAAAGAAATTGTTAGAAAACTTGGTAATATTGAATACTTGGATAAGAAAGATGATGACCTTGTAAATATTATTACTCATACTCCCTCACAGCAATTGGGAATAGATGCTCAGATACCGGATACCTTATTGAAACTTGCATTAAAACGTTTTGAATGGTATTTATATAAGAAATTAGAAGATTTTAATGAAAAGAAATATGAATACCTATTCAATCCGGACATATATGAGTATGATGTTGTATCATTTTATCTGCTGTGTCAGGCATTAGCGATAGTCTATGGTAGTCAAAGTCATGAGGTGAAACAACTTATTGATTCAGAAAAGGAATTGATTAGTCAAAGGCTTGAAAAAATTAAGGCAGAACCAACAGATGTTCAGTCAAACTTTTTAAGAAATGCATTAAATCAGCTGGTAGATACAAACAATCTAAAATGGACTCAGATAAAAGAAGTGTTGGAATTAGGACAATTGGATTTAAACAACTTGTTATTGGCTGATGGTAGGGTAATTATAGAATTTGAAGATTTCATAGGAGAATATGGTGATTTAATAAATAATCGGGATCCTATGGCTATGTATCAGGTAACCGGTGGTGTTGAACTTAAGGCAACATTACTTATAAGCCTAGTCATGTTACATACAAAGGAATATATTAGGACAGTAGAGGAAAAAACAAAAATGGTTGAACCTAATCCATTATTAATCACATTGGCTGAGAAGATTAGGGATGTGGAGGATGATGTTCAGGAAAAACGATTTTCATCAAAAGGTTCTAACTTCCAAAATGATAATCAGCCAATTCCATATAATATGGAAGCATTTCCTCCATGTGTAAGGAAATGTATGAAGGGAATAAAAAGTGGTAGTCGTAATGATGCAATAGTATTGTTCTTAACTCCATTTATAGCATATTCCAGATTATATCCTGGAATATTTGGATTGGATGAACCAATAAAAATATCTCAAGTGGATCCAACACTTGAAATTACACATAATGAGGTAATACCATTAATATATGAAGCAGCAGCATCATGTAGTCCTCCATTATTTAAGGATCAACCACAGGAAAAGATAAATATCAATTCCAAATTAGGATTTGGTATGCATTCTGAATTAAAACTGGAAAATGAAGGACAAACTCAATGGTATACTCCTATGAGTTGTGAAAAGATAAAACTTCATATGTCAACATTATGCACACCAAACAAGGATTGTAAAAAGATAGGAAATCCATTAACATATTATAATCGTAAACGAAGATTATTGGAACGTGAAGAAAACAATAACAAATAATTAATACAAATCAAAAACATTTATGGATTAAGATTAATATTCTTTAAATTAAAAGGCCTGTGTAACTATGGAAATTGAATTAAAGCCAGCATCAAAATTTGAACGGAAAATCTTTTATAAAGAAGAATGGGATGTGAAGGATGTTCCTGATTTTATCACTGATTCTTTAACCAGTAGGGAATTTGGATTTGATCATTATGGTCAAGGACCTAATGACAGGTATAAAACATTTCCTGATGCTTTAAGATTAAAACGTTTTATGAAGGTAAAACAGCCCTTTGCAGCATATTGTTCTGTAGCATATTATGATAAACCTGAAAAACGTCAGGGATGGAACAAGTCAGAATTGGTATTTGATGTGGATGCAAAGGACATACCTATTAGAACCTGTGACTGTGATGAAGGACAGGTATGTGATAAATGTCTAAATCAAGCAAAAGAAATAGTATTGATGATAAAAGACGTTTTAAATGATGATTTGGGATTAAGGGATATTAACATGGTATATTCAGGAAGGGGCTATCATGTACGTGTACTTGATGATTCTGTAACAGACTCTTCAAGTGATATGCGAGGACAAATCGTTCAATATGTCATTGGTGCAAAAATGCCTGAATTTCTCAATGACATGGGATATACTAATCTACAACACTTTATCATACACTATGGATATCCTAATAATTTTACCAAATGGTCTAAATATACATTATTGCATTTGACAAAAGATTCTAAACTGGATAATGTTAATAAAAAACTATTGAATGATGTTTTAAAAAATAGACATTTACTCAAAGAAGATCAATGGGGATTATTCAGGGCAAATATTGGTCCAATACGTTATAAGAAGGTAATTGAGGCAGTTGCACGAGTAAATATGAACATTACTGATACAAAGGTATCCATTGATTTAAAACGTATTCTAAGATTGCCTTCTACACTTCATTCAAAGGTGAGTATGAAGTCAACATTGATAAAGAACATTGAAACATTTGATCCATTTGATGATGCGGTACCAAAATTTGTATATGAAAGAAAAGATTAGTTAATCCTTTCTATATATTCTATAGTTTGGATTTAAATATTCATAGATTTCTTCATATTCCTCATTTTGCATACAGTCAACATAGTCACAAATATCCACCAAGCTAAACTTATTCAATATTTCTTCTTTAACATCTTTTCCAAGTTTAATCTGATTAATGTTTTCTTCTTTTAAAATATTTCTTATCATATCATAAACATTTGTATACATTCTTTGATTTATGCTTGCCCAGCGTTTATTATCCACATATGCATGGGGATATTTTTGCTTAAATTTCATTGAATTCTTACTGTCCTGTATTAAAGGTCCCTTATGTACTTCAATATTTGGTAATTGTCCTATTTCATATTCTAGAAGAATATGCGCAGTATTTTCTGAATCTATATAATATTTTCCATCAATTATATTGAAATGGTAATGATTTGAATAGTTTATAATTGAGGTCATGGTTTTATTAACCTGAGGATAGATAACATCAGTTGGCAATGAAGGTACGTCAAATGATAATACTACTGTTGTCGTATTTCTCTTGATAAATTCCTCTTTTAACTCATCCTTCTCTATGTTAACTTGTGGGTTGTTGAAATATTCTTTGCTTGGATTTTCAATGAAGTTTCTGGCAGCAGTTATGAATTCAAAGAATTTTTGGGTGCTCAATGCTGCTGCTACATTTCTATTCTTATCTACAGGATCTATTGCAATCAAGGATGTGTTGAATTTGTGTGATGTTCCATAATCTTCTAAATCTATTATGAATTTGTCATGCCATTTTGTACTTGCTGCTTCTATAACATTTTTAAAACTATGATATTCTAATATTAATAGTTCACATAAATATCCTGAAAATCCACTTACCTTATAGTTTGCACCATAAGTATTTACGCTGCTCATGAATTTCTTAAGTAATAATACTTCATCAGCTTCCTTGTCTGTCAGATGTGATGTAACATAATCTGTATGTAGTATTGTCCGGTCTACTGCTGATTTTAGTTGACTTGAATCTTTTATTCTATAGCATGGTACAAAATCAATCTCTTCATCATTGATTATGCCTGTCATATAGGGATGTGATGCATATCTTTTTTCTGCTATTCCACCTGCTTTTTCAATACAGTATTCTCCAAGCATCAGTCCATATTCTTTAAGCAATTCTTCGTCATAACTTAATGGAAATGACATGAAAATATCAATATCTGCCTTGTTTATAAGGCTGGTTTTTTTTGCAAGAGATCCCACAAGTTTGCATTCTACATCTATGTCCCTAGATTTTGCATAGTCCAGGATTATCTTCATTAAGTTGTTACTAAATTCTAATAGATTATTTCGTTGATTATCAGATAATTTAATGGATTTTAATATTTCATCGTATATAAAAATCACCTCTTCAATTAATTAATTATAAATTATATTCTTTTGGTTGTAATTTAGTAAATAATTTATTTACTAATTTTGTATAAAAAAAGAGAAATTCGATTGCATATACCTAAATATATGCAATTTTTTTTTAAAAAATATGGTTAGGAGTTATTCTTTTCTAGCACTAACTATTGTTATAGGATTTAATGCTTTCATCATTACTCCTCTATCTAATACAGTACCTTTTGAAACGTTAAGTGTAACAACTTCTGGATTTGCACCTAATGCTTTAAGCATTTCCACACTTTCTGTTGCAGTCTCAAGTACAATGGAGGTAATAATGATTCTTCCACCAACAGGTAGCTTTAAGTATCCTGCTTCAATAATATTTTGAAGATTTCCTCCACTGCCGCCAATCATTAATTTTGTAAAGTCTTCAATATGATCTAATGCTTGAAGGCCTTCCTCTTCTATTAATTCAACTTTATTGGCTACTCCAAATTTTTCAAGGTTTGCACGGGTTGTTTGGATTGCATCGGGATTTATGTCAATACTGTATACTTTTTTAGCTCTTTTTGCAAATTCAAGGGTTAATCCACCAGTTCCACAACCTACATCAACAACAACATCTTCATCAGTTAAACATGTTTTACTAATTACTAATGCACGTATTTCATGTTTTGTAGGTCCTGGTACGCCATCTGTTTTTATAAAATCTTCGTCAGGGGTGATTTCAAAATACATATTAATTCGCCTCAAAAAAATATATTCATATATATTATAAGTTATTGTTTCCATTTAGTAAATAGATTGTTATTGATTTGTAGTATGTCAAATATTTTTCCTATAACAAAATTTATCTGATCATCAATACTTTGTGGATTATGATAAAATGCAGGCATTGCAGGAAGGATTATTCCACCTTCTCTACTAATTCTTGTCATATTTTCAAGGTGTACCGTACGCAGTGGAGTTTCTCGTGGCACTATTATTAATCTTCTTCTTTCCTTGAGGGTTACATCGGCAACTCTGCTTATGGTGTTGTCTGCATAACCGTTGCTTATGGAAGATAATGATTTCATGCTGCAGGGGATGATTATTGCCGTATCAAAGTAGAATGATCCACTGTTTATCTTTGCAGTCAAATCATGTTCATCATAGGTATAGTCAGCAAGATTGTTGACATATTCAACACTATAATCTGTTTCATGACTGATTATTTCCTCAGCAATCTCTGATATTACTAGATGTGTTTCAATACCTGCTTTTTTGAGTTCTTCAAGTAATCTAATTGCATATATTACTCCACTTGCTCCTGTTATCGCAACTACAATCTTCATATAATCTACTCCCTTAGTATAAATTTTTCTTCTGTATTATATATTGGACCTTCAGGGGTTAATATGCTTGACTTAAGACATATGCTTTTTACCTGCATTTTTCCAAAGTAGGTCTTATGGTGTTCTTTTAGAAAATCAGTTAACATATTCTTATCATTCAAGGACTTAACGCGGCCAATAGTAATATGAGGTGTATAATTTTTTTCTTTCTTAAATCCTATCTTTGAAAATTTCTCATCCAATTGTTTAATTAATGAAACAGTTCTATTTTCTTTATCTTTAACTCCGGCCCATATTACTCTTGGATTATGTATGTTTCTAAATGCTCCAATATCAACCAGTTTTAAAGTATACTGTGAATAATCATCTATGCATTCTCTTACTATCTTACTAATCTGTTCTTGTTTATCTTCATCTATATCTCCAAAGAATTTAAGAGTCAGGTGTATGTTCTCACTTTTTACATAGTTTATTCTTGCAGCATTAATATCCTTTAATTCTTGTTGTGTCTTATCAATGTTATCTTTAATATAATCTTCAATTTCAATTGCTAAAAATGCACGCATATTATTATTCCCCAATTATTATATGAATAATATCTGTTTAAAAAAAGTATTAAAGATTGATGTTCATCAATCAAAAATGGTGTTGAGATTAATTATTTTTCCAGTATTTGTTCTTCTATAGCCATTCCAAAGTGTCTGGCACCTGTAGTAAAGTATGCAAGTACCTTATCGCCAACGTTAATGTCAACAACAGATACAGGATTTCCTTTATCATCAACCAATCGAATGGTTTCAGCATTCTGAACAAGGGTCTTTATCTTTTGTCCTTCATATTCTGCTTCTATGAGAAGCAATGGTCTTCTTTCAATCTTCACCCTACCTACAATGGCAGTCTTTGTCTGGCCCTTATTATTTATTGTAATCACTTCATCTCCTGCTTGGATTTCAGACAGGTATCTGGTCTTGTTTCCAGGAGTCATTACATATGCATGAACAGGTCCTGCATTTACTCTAAATGGACGGCTTGCCACGTATTCACTTTCCAGACTTTCACTATGTATGAGGAATAGTCCTGAGGAAAAGGAACCAACTAGCATTCCTTCACCTACCTCCATTATTGAACATGTATCGACACATGCACGGTCACCTAAACCAACTGATTCAACTTTTGTAACAGTTGCTTCTTTAAGGCTATATTCTTCACTTGAGGATTCTTCTATTAATTTACCAAGTTTTCGTATTTCATTTCCATCATTTGATGAGATAAGAACTCCATCTGATCCATGTTCCATAGTTTCAAGTGCAAGTTTTGCTTCTTCATAACTGGTTACATCAACCATAATCTTAGAAGTACGATTTTGTAAGCTTGCAATAATGTTCTCTAGTGGAATGACTTTCCAATTTTTTCCTTTAAGAATTACATAATCTGCAATAGTTCCAAGTTCGGATACTAACAATTCATCTTCCTTGTTATTAATCTCAACATATGCTGCTACTTCTTTTTCTTGTCCTAATGCTTTTTTAACATCAGTTGATGTGATTTTTTTATCATAACCAAGAAGTATTATATCTGAATCTTCTTTGTCTGATACAATTTTTGCATTTCCTAGTTCTTTAATTGTTTCAGCATTATCAAAATCTATTATATACTCAAATCCTGATTCCAATGCACTTACTATGGCTTCTTTTCTATCGTTCCATGTACCATTTGGTCTTACCCATGCAAATTTCATGATAATAACCTTCTTTTATTTATTTTAATATTTCAAGAGCTTCTTCAGGAGTAAGATTTTCGTGTACAACTCCTACTAAAGCTTTAGTCATTTTTGCAGGATCTTTTGCTTGGAATATGTTTCTTCCAAATGCTACTCCTGCTCCACCTACTTGTATAGCATCGTATACCATTTCAAACAATTGTTTTTCTGTTTCTATTTTAGGTCCGCCAGCTATGATTACTGGAACTGGACATCCGTCAACTACTTCTTTAAATGTATCAGGGTCTCCGGTGTAGTTTGTCTTAACGATGTCGGCACCTAATTCTGCACCTGCACGTGCTGCTAATTTTACAACTTCAGGGTCATGTTCATTATCTATCTTTGGACCACGTGGGTACATCATAGCAAGAAGTGGCATACCCCATTCATCACATTCTTCTGCTATTCTACCAGTTGTTTGTAGCATTTCTGGTTCTTTTTCGGATCCTATGTTTACATGTACACTAACTGCATCTGCACCAAGTTTCAGTGCTTTTTCCACACTTGTTACTTGTACTTTATGGAATGGATCTACACTAAGGTCAGTACTTGCGGATAAATGTAATATCAATCCTATATCGGATCCGTAGCCACGGTGTCCATTAAGTACCATTCCTTTATGCATTAATACTGCATTAGCTCCTCCACTTGCCACTGAATCAATAGTCTTTGTCATGTTTATTAGTCCTGGTAATGGTCCGCCGGATATTCCATGGTCCATTGGTGCGATTACGCATTTTCCTGTTTTACGGTTGATAATCCTTTCTATTCTGATTTTTTTTCCTATCATCATAATCCTCTTCTATTTTTTTTTGATTTGAATATATACTACATCTTATGTAATTAATACAATGTTTATTTTTTCTCTTTAAAATGATTATTGATTTTTTAATTTTTTATTTTTTTTAGACCATAATTGTAATTCTTTCAATGATGATGGCAAGATATCTTTGTATGAACTTTCAAGGTAACCATTCTTTGACTGTATATTTTCAAATGTTGTTGCTGAATTTATAAAATCTATCAAGCCCCTGTTTCGTATCATTGTTACTCTTGGTTTTAAAACAGAAGACCATATGAAAAATACTTTAAAAACTGTGTCTGGATGATATCCACCACCTAAATCTATACATAATACGTCTATTTGACCATATTTTTCTACAAATTCATATAATACCTTTTCATCCCTAACATCCTTGTTAAAGAACTTTATGTTTCTATAATCAAGGCCCAGATTATTCATGGCTTCATTACTTTCGGGGCTGTTATCAAAGGCATAAACAATTCCATCTTGATTTAATCGTGAGATTATTTTAGTGGATATTCCTACATGGCATCCTATTTCTACAACATTATCCAGTAATTTGATATGATTTATCATATCATTCTGATATTGTCTTCTATCATAACTAAGTAATATCAAACTATTTCATCTCCTTTAATGCTTTTTGCAGCTAGTACTCCTGTAGAAAAAGCCTTTTGAAGATTATAACCTCCACAGATTCCACAGCCTTCAATCAGTTCTCCTATAATGTAAAGATTATTAACAATCTTTGACTGACAGGTATTGGGGTCGATTTCCTTTTGTAAAATTCCACTATTTGTCACCATAGCCTCTTTTTGGAGAACTTTATCCACAGTTAATTGTAGCCTTTTTAGATTGTCACGGATTTTCAATCTATCCTTTTTGGTAACCTGATTTAATTTAGTGTCTGGATTAATGTCTAAATGTTCTAAGAATATGTTGGTCATATTCTTTGGAAGATATTGGTGTAGGTATCTTTTAAGTCCCTGATTAGAGTATTCGACAAAATCCTTTTGTAATTTATTATCAAGTTCTTCATAGGAAAACTTCTCTGTTAAATCCAAATTAATAACTACCTTTTCATTTTTATTTAAATGTCTTTGTATATTCATACTATTATCAAGTATTGGAAATCCACTAAGGCCATTATGGGTAAATATTATGGAACCTTCACATTTTACAATTGATTTCTTATTTGCTTTAATTTCTATCTTTACATTTAATGTTATTGCTTGAAGTTTCCTAATCCATGTTTCTTTAATGCTTATAGGTGATAATCCTCCCATAAAATCTGTTTTCGTATGTCCAAGATTTATTGCCATATTGTATCCTGAAGAATCTGAACCGGTCTGTGGATAGGTCAATCCACCTGTTGAAAGTATTACATTTTTACTCTTTATGGATGTATTGTTATATTCAATAAGAAATTTGTCATCTTTTTTTATAATGCTTTTTACTTTAGCGTTCAACTTATATTCGGTATTTGATTTCTTAAGTAAATTTGTTAAACAGTTTACAACACTTTCTGATTTATCACTTGATGGAAATACTCTATTGTCTTCTTCAATTTTGGTTGGACATCCATTATCTTCTAATAATTTAATTATATCCTTATTGAAAAAGACATTAAATGCAGGCCTATAATAGTTTCCCTTATTATAGTAATTTTTTATATAATCCTTAAATGGACTATTATTTGTTAGGTTGCAACGACCACCGCCGGTAATTAACATTTTTTTGCCTAATTTTTCATTCTGTTCTAATAAGATACTATTGCTGTCATCAAGATATATTCCTGCAAGTATTCCACTTGCTCCTCCACCAATAATTATGGTATTATATGTTTTCATTGTTTAATTCAACTCTTTGATTATCTTGCTAAAAATAAGTATTGATAAA
>SUTR01000111.1 GCA_015062825.1 Methanosphaera stadtmanae | reverse complement strand
AATGCGTATTCCTATCAAGTGCACATACAAATGATGATATAGACAAAACATTAAATGCTATGGAAACAGCACTTAAAAGTTTATAAACCCCCTTATTCTAATTTTTTTAATATTAGACACATCAGCCCTCATCTATAATCTGTTGATAAACTACATACCATCAACTTATATAATTATTGTCACAATCACATTATTCTAAAAATCAATAATTTAGATAAATTTTAATATTATTTATTATAGAAATTATATTAATATTAACAAATTTTAAATTAAGGTCACATAGATGAAAATAGCAATTGGTTTAGGCAAAAATAAAAATGTTCTAGAGGCAATAAAAGAATTTCCATATGAAATACAAGTTGCCCGGACAAATGAGGAATTAATGGAGTATATTCATGATCCAGAGATTGATGGTGTCATTAGAGGTTCACTTGAATCAAACATTATCATGGATATTAGAAAGGAATATCCTCACATATTCCGAGCATCAATCCTTGAAATAGATAATCATAAATTCATGTTAACTCCTGTTGGTATAGATGAATGTGATACAGTAATTGCAAAGAAAACCATTATCAAGGAATGTTCTAAGATAGTTGAACAAACAGGATACACACCAAAGATTGCATTGTTGTCCGGTGGAAGAAAACAGGACAAGGGCAGAAGTCCTAAGATTGATAAGAGTATTGAGGAATGTGAAAAGATTGTTGAAGACCTGAAAGATGAATATAACATTCAACATGATTATATTCTTATAGAAGAAGCAATAAAGGACCATGCCAACATTATTGTTGCACCTGATGGCATTATCGGAAATATAATTTTTAGAAGTTTGGTGCTGGTGGCAGGAATAAAAAGCTATGGTGCATTAACATTAAAACAACCAAACTTATTTATTGACACTTCACGTTCACAGACAAAAGAAGGATATGTTAATTCAATAAGATTAATGGAAAACATAATCAATACCTATAAGAAGGAATAAAACCGATAAAAAAAAAAATTATAGAAAAAAAAGTATAGAAGGACGATTCAAATGATGTTATTACAACCATTATACTCCATATATGAATGGTACATTTCAAGAAATTTGGAAAAAGAAAATATGCCAAAACATGTTGCTATAATTATGGATGGAAATAGAAGATATTCCAAAATACAGGGAAATGTAAATGTTATTGAAGGACATAAACGTGGAGTAGACACATTAGAGAATGTACTTGAATGGTGTATTGATTTAGGTATTGATATTGTAACTGTATATGCATTTTCTACAGAAAACTTCAACCGTTCAAAAGATGAAGTTTCAGATTTGATGGATTTATTTGTAAATAAGTTTTTAAGTATCAGCTCAAACAAGAAAATTCATAAGAATAAGGTAAGGGTAAAAGCTGTTGGTAAGCTTGAATTATTCTCTGAAGATGTAAGGGCAGCTATAGAAGATGCTGAGAAATCAACAGAACACTATGATAAACGATTAATAAATATTGCAATGGGATATGATGGAAGGGTTGAAATAGTTGATGCATTTAAAAACATAGCACAACAGGTAAAGGAAGGAAAAATAGAACCTGAAGAAATCAATGAAGATATGATTAATGACAATCTATATACGGCAGGTCTTGAAGATCCAAACCTTGTAATACGTACAAGTGGTGAAGAGCGTCTTAGTGGATTCCTATTATGGCAATCATCATATTCTGAATTATACTTTACAGATAGCCTTTGGCCCGAACTGAGAAAGGTTGATTTTTTACGTGCAATACGTTCATATACTAAAAGACAAAGAAGATTTGGAAGATAATAAAAAATCATTGGAGGAAATTGTATTGATTGATGTTCATTGTCATTTAAACTTTGAAGAGTTTAATCAAACACGAGATGAAATAATAAAAGAATCAAGGGAAGATTTTAAGTACATTATAGACTCAGGCACCAGTATTGAAAGAAATGTTAAATCATTGGAACTGACCAAAAAGTACAGAAATTTCGTTAAATCCACATTCGGATATCATCCAGTATATGCAGGTGTAGATAATAAGCAAACAGTCAATGACACATTACAGCAGATAACAGACAACATTGATAATATACAAGCCATTGGAGAGATAGGATTAGATTATTCCATTGATAGACCACAGGAAGAACTTAAAAGACAGCACATAGTCTTTGAACAATTATTGACTCTTGCAACAGAATATGATATGCCAATAGTATTACATGTAAGGGATGCTGAACAGCATGCATTGGATATTGTGAAAAAATATACACAGCTTCCTGATGTTGTATTTCACTGCTTCAGCGGAAGTAAGGAAACTGCTCTTGAAGCTGTAGATTATGGATATTACCTTTCTTTTGCAACAAATGCACTTTTTTCAAAGAAGCATAAGAAGAATATAAAAAAGGTACCGCTGGAGAATATGCTTACTGAAACAGACAGTCCCTATCTTTCACCGATACGTGATGAAAACAATAGACCCATCCATATTAGAAAGACTATTGAACGTATAGAAAGAACTAAAAATATTGAATTTGATGAAATTGAACGTATTACCGAACAAAATGCAATCAGAGTGTTTAACTTATAGGAATTGGTGATATTATGGATGATATGATAAAATTATATAAGCAAAAGAGAAAGGAATATGAGGATAAAATATCATCTGATTTGGAGAAAATTGAAGAATCAGTAGCTGATATTGCACAGATTAATGATTATTTTAGTACAAAAGTAGATGAAGAATTAATCACCATAAAAGCAGTAGAATATGAAGGTCAAAAACACATCGCCATTAAAACTGAAAAAACAGGAGATTTTATAGTATTTAAAAATCTTACATTAACTGATTATCCAGACCTGATTTTATGGATTATACAAAACAGCTCACTTATCAAGCAGGGATTTACAGAAGTCTTGATTAATGCCGTTAGAAATGGTGAAAATATCATCACTACCCTTAGAGAATTAAATATTAACTATGAATGATTGATATGAAACCATACATATTATTAAATAGTGCCATGACTGTTGATGGAAAAATTGCTACCGAATGTGGACAATTAAAAATCTCAGGCAAAGAGGATTGGATGCGTGTACACAGGCTACGTTATGAATTTGATGCTATAATGGTTGGTATAAATACCATTTTAATTGACAATCCTCGGCTAACGATACATAAGATTGATGCTGATTTCAAAGACAATCCCATACGTATTGTAATTGACAGCAAGGCACGTACACCTAGTGATGCAAGAGTATTGAATGATGATAGCGATACTATCATAATAGTTTCAGATAGGGCATCAGATGAGGATATTCAGCGGTTAACCTCCAAGGCAGAAGTTATTGTTTGTGGAAAAAATAGGGTTGACTTGAAGAAGGCAATGAGCATCCTATATGATAGGGGTATTGAATCCATACTGCAGGAAGGTGGTTCTACACTTAACTTTGCAATGCTAGAAGAACAATTGATAGATAAGATTAGCATTTGTATTGGCTCTAAGATTCTTGGAGGATCACGTTCCAAGACATTGGTTGATGGTCATGGATTTGCAGAAGATGATTGTGTAAGGTTAGAACTTGAAAACTTTTACCAATTGGATAAGGATATCATATTGGAGTATGATGTTAAATATAACTAGATGAAAATTTTCAACCCCATAAATTCTTTTTTTTATGTTAAAAACAATCCAACTTAACCCCTTCATATTTATGTGTGAATATGTGGACTTTTTATGATATTATAATTATTTTTATTGAGTATTAACATATGAAAGGAAAAAATATTTTTCATGTTTTAATAGCTTGTTTTATTGATTGACTTAATTTTAAATATTAAATTCTATATAGATATGATTATAGTAGATATATATTCAAGGGAGGTTAAGTATGAGAATAAAGATTAATTATATTCTTGCTAT
>SUTR01000110.1 GCA_015062825.1 Methanosphaera stadtmanae | reverse complement strand
AAGTTATAAGTAACAATTAATAAGTAATATATTAAAACTATGAAGAAATAACTTATAAGTTATAACTAATAAATTAAAAAAATAAAAATTGAAAGAGAATCAATATTCTACAATACTGCCTGCAGCATCACGACGATACTTTCCAAACTCAGATAACTTACCTAAAGTATCCTTATCAAATACTGGTCCTTCTACACATACCCTATAACCGGGATCATCAATACAACATTGTCCACAGATACCAAGACCACATTTCATATATCTATCAAGTGCTAATTGACAATCAACATCATATTTCAAACTTAGTTCATATAATTTATAACTCATTATTTCTGGTCCACATCCTATTATGATATCATAATCACCATTAGCAAGTAATTCTTCAGCAAGTTGCGTACTGAATCCCTTAAATCCACAGCTTCCATCATCAGTACATTCACGTGTTTTAATACCTTCCTTGTTAAATCTGTCAACAAATACCAGTTCATCCTTTGTACTTGCAGCTGAGATTATATCCACATCATCATAGAATGAAAGTATTGGACCTAACGATGCAACACCAGATCCCCCACCTACTGCAAGTATCTTCTTATATCCATCCAGTTGATATCCATGACCATATGGGCCACGTATACCTATATAATCACCAGCTTCAACATTATCATAAAGATTGTTTGTAAATGGTCCTGCTTTTCTGACTGTGATTCCCATAAGATTATTCTCTTTATCAATGACTGATATTGTCATTGGCTTTTCAGTCTTTAAATCCCATACCATTACAAATTGTCCCGGATGTATATCTTCAGTTAGGTCAAATGGAAATATGAAAGTCTTTACAGTTGGCGTTTCAATTATTGTTTCTTTGATTTTCACAACAACGGGTACTTCATCATCATACACATTAGTTATCATTTAATACACTCCATTATAATCTATGAGATAATCCAATAATCTCTTCTATATTATTATATCCATTTTCCTGAAGGAACACTTCTAAATCTTTAGATATTTTATCAAAGATTTCAACTCCTTCATACATGATGGATGTTCCTATTTGTAGTAAACTAGCTCCTGCATATAAAAATTCAAGAGCATCCTTATAATCGCGTATTCCACCAACACCAAATATTGGAATATCAACAGCATCATATGTTTTATAAACACATTTTAATGCAATTGGCTTTATCATTGGTCCGGCTATTCCACCAAAGACATTGTTTAATATAGGTCTTGCAGTTTTATAGTCAATTCTAAGTCCAGGCCCTACACTATTGATTAAAGTTAACGCATCAGCACCGGCATCTTCTGCAGATGTTGCAATTTCTATTATATCAGTGACATTTGGTGTGAGCTTGGCAATTATTGGCGTATCCTTAATTTCATCCTTAACTGCCTTTACTATATTATAGGTCATCTGGGGATCTTCACCTATATTTGAACCAAAGCCACATTTAGCATGCGGACATGATACATTTAATTCAAAAGCATCCACATAATCTTTTGTACGTTGTGCCACTTCACAAAATACTTCTTCACTATCACCATAGATAGATGCTATTACAGGAGTTTGACTGCGAATTTCTTCAAGATCTTTCAATTCTTCTATCTTTGCATCCACTCCAGGACTTGCAAGTCCCACTGAATTTATTACTCCACCTTCAATTTTTACTATAGTGGGATTTTCATAACCATCATTTGCCTCTAAACTGAAGGATTTTGTTACAATTCCACCAGCATTAGATCGTGCAACCATCTTCATACTTCCAGCAGTTGTTCCAAGAATACCTGCTGCTAGAAATAGAGGATTTGATAATTTCATACCAAGAATATTTGTTTCTAACATAATATGATTTCCTAAAAAATAATTAGTCATTAATACTTATGAATATATTTGATTATACTTTGAATTAAATTTTACTATAGAGAAGAATAAAGTATTAACTTTCTCTCACCGTCAATATTATGTTATATTCCAATGAAAAATTAAATTAGAATATGGATAGAATATTTAAAAAATTCTTATGGATAAAGTATAATAATAATAAAGTTGATAAATAATTACACTAATAATTGTTGTATAATACTAAATCAAGACAACTTGATTTATTTATCAATTTATTATTGATTAGGCCTAATGGAGGTGACAAAGTTCAAATTGTGGGATAATAAAAAGGCTATATTCCTACTATTAACAATATTTTTAGTTGCAACACTTAGCTGTGTTAATGCAATAGAAGAAAATGACACACAAACAACTGACACACTCCTAAATACACCAACACAACAAACAAGCCCTACCGCTACTGAACAATCAGAAGACATAACAACATATCAGACAAGTGAAGATGACTATGATGCTGATGCTATTTATCTGACAAAAGAAAATTATGAAGAATACAATGGACTTGATTTAGACGACAATACTATATTAATACTCAATGAGTCCTTAGAGAATATCGAATTATATCTATATAACAATAATAAGATTTTTGGAAGAAACAATGCTACATTATACAATTCCTATATAGAACTTGATGGAAATGAGAATATCCTAGCTAACATTTCATTCAATAATTCTGCTATAGGAGTTTATGGAGATAATAACGTTTTAACTAATCTCACATTCAATAGTGATGATGAGAGTATAGATAAAATAACTATTGTACTTGATGGACAAAACAATACAGTTGACCATGTAAACTTCACAGATTATAGAAATACTATAATAGATGAAGAAAATTACAGAGCAATAGATTCCTATGGAGACTACAACACCATAACAGATTGTGCATTTGACATAACATACCCACCATTAGATATAAATTGGGAAACAGGTGGATATGAAGTTGAATGTGAATCAACTGTAATGGTAATACATGGAAATCACAATACTGTAAAAAATAATAACATACTAGTCAATGAATCAGAAAACAAGGAATATCCGTATGGAACAATATACACCATGTCAATTTATGGACAGGAAAACCTTGTAGATTTAAACAATATTGTAATGACCGGAACAATATATCTCTATGGTATACATGTATACAATGACCGCAACAACATTACAAATAACTTCATATTAGTTGATTCCATAAGATATGCAAATGGAATTGCAATAGAAAGTTATGCAAATTACAATTTACTAAGAAACAATACCATTATCATAAACACTAAAACTGATAAGATAGATAATGAAAAACTAGTTGATGCTGCATATGGTATAATGATAACAGAATATGATTATAGAGGAGGAAGTTATAGAAAAACATCCTCTGGATCAAGTCATAATGTTATTGACGGAAACACCATTACAGGTTATTCTACAAACATGTATGCAATTGAAACCTTTGGTGGTACAAGTACAACCATATCAAACAACAACATCGATGTATCCGGATCTTCAACAATAGGTATAGCAAGTGTTGGAGGACAATCCCAGATAACAAATAACAATATTAGAGTAACTGGAGATACAAATGCAACACAACTATCATCACCAGATTACCTAAAACCACAAACCAGTGGTATCTACTTATATCAAGGAAACGGTAACACTGTAAGTGGAAATACAATAACAAGTGATCATGGGGCAGCAATAAAATTGGAAAATGAGGATTCAGCAACCATTTCTTCAAACACTTTAAACGTGTTAAACAATGCAGTGGGTATCAATGTTGTAAATTCAATAGGTACTACTACAATCAATGACAACAGTATTGTTGGTAAGATGATAACTCAAGTAATAAATATCTTAGGTAAAGGTGATGGAATCATAACACAAAATAACTATGATCCTACACAACCACAGACACCAGAAAGTGATAACACCACCCAACAAAATGAAACTACTCAACCTTCAGAAAACAGTACCAATACCACAACTCCTGAAACAAATCAGACAGACACAAACCAAACAGACACACCTGAACCAGAACCACAACCAAACCAAACAGACACACCTGAACCAGAACCACAACCAAAC
>SUTR01000109.1 GCA_015062825.1 Methanosphaera stadtmanae | reverse complement strand
CCCAAGTTGAACTAAAGCCCTCCCAACTTTCAATAAACTTTGCTCCTTTTGTAGATAATCCTTTACTTTCAATCCAATAACAATGTTCATCAAAACTATAATATTTTCCATCTATCAATATAGTACAATTTTTATAAGCATATCCATTCTCTATATCTAAATAACACCACTTACCATTAGAATCTTTAAACCACTCTGTAAGCATTGCTCCATCTGAACCTAACCTATACCATTTATTATTATCTAAAATCCATTTATCAGTCACCATATAGCAATCTTTATCAAAATAATACCATTCATTATTTTTATCCTTTAACCATTTATTGCAATATGCATAACCTTTATCATCAAAGTAAAACCATCTATCTTTTATTTTCTTCCAACCTAATTTAACATACGTTAAACCATCTTCTGAATACCACCAACCTGTATTATCCTTGTTCCAGCCAACTGTGTATTTCTTTATTTCAGGCATTATTACTATTTTATCAGTAATAATGAAATAATCAGTAACTATATCACTATAATATGGCAATAATAATTCATGATTCCATTCTCCATCCCACCAGTTGAGAGTATTTCTTAACTTTGTTTCATCATTATATCCTAATAGCAACATTTCATGTACTCCTCGTTCGTTACCTGCTGCTTCTGGAATAATATAATTATTTTTTATAGAATTATAAAAACTATCATAAACTCTAACACTAACCAATACTGGAATCCCCTGCGCCAACATTGAATTAACTTCACTCTCATTTATCTTTATATATCCAGTCATTTTATTTTTAGTAGTTTCTGTAAATATGGCTTCTTTG
The DNA here is from genome assembly GCA_015062825.1 of Methanosphaera stadtmanae. Taxonomy (GTDB): domain Archaea; phylum Methanobacteriota; class Methanobacteria; order Methanobacteriales; family Methanobacteriaceae; genus Methanosphaera; species Methanosphaera stadtmanae_A. The sequence continues at coordinate 3,183 of SUTR01000109.1, read as the reverse complement.
TTAGGACTATTAATAAGAGCCTCATACATATCTAGATAATCTGAATCTTGTCTATTGGTATAAGCAAATATCCAACTCAATTTTTTATTTGTATATAACTGAATCATCATTGCAGTTATTGTTGCGCAAACACTGCAACCACTAATATTATTTTGCTTTGGTAAATAAGGTATATAATCATATTTTATATGATATTCTTTGGGTAAATTATCAGTTTTACTTAATCCAACAACATCATCTAAATTATAGTCTCTTTTATCTTCTTCTACGTCCTTCATCAATGGGTACTGATTCAACATATCTTGTACATATTTATTATCTACATCTTCCATATTTGCATCTCCTAAATTTTATACTACATAATATGAAACAATAACCCTATTTGATACTACAATATACTTAATCCTCCATTTAAATCACTTGAAATAATGATTTATACTATCCTGCCTATATAATTATTTGCTTTAGCATATTGAATAAATTGGTTATATCCATCCTCTAATGTTTTTCTTCATATTTACAAGTTAATTTACTCATAAAAAATTCACTATCCTTATCATAACAATATTGTTAAAATGATATGGATAGTGAATTTCTTAATATATTAATTGTTACTTATTATCATTCCTGTTCAGTACTCTTCCTGCATATTTCATATTAGATGTACTTAGCTGACTTATTTTTATTACATCACCTGTATGAGGAGCATGAATACAATTCTATAAATACTGATATTTACTTAACTTACAACAAATTAACCTCATCAAAAATTTAATTCGTTAATCACATCATAAATATGATTATAATAAAAATTCTTTAGCTTATATAGGGGGTAACTTGTACTTATTTTATGAGATTATCAATAACATTCTAAACTTAAATTTTATTTATACACATTTTATAACTTTTCTAATATAAGAATCTAAATCCATATTAGAGCTCTTAAGTAAACTATCCAACATCCATTCTTTAAGTTCCTGCTCTGTAGCATTATTTTTAAATGTTACTGAAAATTTATTTTTATCCTCCATGTAATTCACCCCATTATTTTATATACTTTTATAATACTTATATTAATCAATTATTGCAATTATTTACAATTGATTGTAGTTTTATTATAATTAATTGTAATTAAAAACAAAGGTGGGGATAATAATGAAAAAAAGTTTAATAATTTTACTTTGTGGAATACTAACTATAAGCATGATTGGATGTGGAAGTAATTCGCAAACAACTTCATCAAAATCTATAGAAAGTACTCAATCTACTTCAAAAAATGTCAAGGAATCTAAAAGCACTGACACAATTAAAGTTGGTGATAAAGAAGTGCCAAAGGAAATAAAAGGTGATTCTGTGGTATTAGATAATGAAAATTATAAAATAACATATATTGGTATTGATAATTCTAATGCTACCGGAGCTAAAGTAAAATTAAAGGTGGAAAACAAATTAGATAAGAATATAACTGTTCAAGTAGAAAATGTTTCACTAGATAACGAAATGGTTGATACTATATGTAGTATAGAAGTTACTCCTGGAAAACAATCAAGTAATTCAGGTATTACATTAACCAAATTAGCATTAGATAATTCAAAAGCATTAAAATTAGAAGGTACTTTTAGAATAAAACTAGGTGATGATGCTGCTCATCCTAATAAAGAACAATTTAGTTTTGAAATAAAATAAAAAATAAGCCTGTAAGCTAGAAATTACTCTAACCTACAGGCTTATTAAAATTCATTATTTAGCTTCCATTATCTTGAGTACTTTTCTCATATTATTTGCTCCATATTTATTGATAAGAGCTTGTGCTATAACTTTATGAGATTCTCTAATTGTTTCTTCATCAACTGGCACATCCACGATGAACTCAAATTGCATTTTATTCATGACTTTCCTCCTTTTTATTAAATGTTATGCAAAAATAATAGATTTTAAACAAAAATAATAAGGGCAATATATAAGAAATTAATCTTACATACTGCCTTTTTCTATTGTTGTAATATTTTATCTTTTCCTTGTTGAAATTCTTCTTCTGTTATAATTCCAGCATCTTTTAAATCTGATAACTTTTTTATCTGATCTGCAATATCTACCACAGAGATATCTGTATTATTAGTTGATGCTATAGGTATCTGGTTAGCTGTTTCAAGTATGCTCTTCATAAATTTATCTGAATTAAATTTAAATAATTTCTCTTCTAATACTATTTTTGTTTGTATCCCATTCTTTAAATATGTTATTTCAAATCCAAATTTCTTATTTACTTCTTTCTTTTGTCCTCCAGTCATTCCTCCAACTATCGCACCAACTCCTCCAAAAAGTAACCCTCCAGTAACAGCTCTTCCTACAGTGCTTTTATTTTTAATTTTTTCTTCTATAAATGTTCTGTTTTCTATATTAACTATCTCAGAATATTTAATTTCTTGTATGTAAGTGCCAGCTGTTATTAATATTTTATCCTCTAATTTTTCTATTTTTACAGTACTTCCTTGTGATACTGGTAATCCGTTCATACTATTAAATTCACAAATATGTTCTTTAATGTATTCTTTTTCTTTATTTTTTTCTGCTTTAAGAACATTTTTAATTTCCTTTTTAGTTGGAATTTTAATATTTTCCGGCTCTAATCCACAATTTTCTCTAATTTTATTATATATAAGATTTATATTTTTCTGACTTGCTATATTCAATTTTGTTGTTTCATCAGCAGAAGCAATAACTATTTTGGAATCATTAACTGAAATATCTTGTATATCATTAAAATATATACATATTTTCTTGCCAAATGTAATATCAATCAGCACTCCTTTTGGTACTATATATACATTACATGGATCACCATCTTTAATTTCTTCATGGTTACTTTCTATTTTAGCAGTAGATTGAAATTCATTGAATAGCCCTCCACCTTCTTTTCTTAATTCTTTAAATAATTGCTTATCTACTATCATTTCATACCCCTCCTGTAAATTTATATTTTTATTTTACAATACATCAATTAATTGTCAATAAAACAAAAATAAGCCAGCAAGCTGAGAATTTTATCTCAACCTACTGGCTATTTTTATATGTTATATTATTTATTTCCTGTATAATCTCCATGCATAAACAAATTGAATTCTGATAATCTTCTTCTTAATAATCCCTTTTCTAAGGATACATTACCATTGCTCTTATGCC
>SUTR01000009.1 GCA_015062825.1 Methanosphaera stadtmanae | reverse complement strand
TTTATGCAATAATTTCTAATTAAAGTATCGATAACACTTTAATTTCTGATTTAAGCAACCTGATTTTCAACAGCAACTTTAATATGATTAAATCATAATAATTATTAATTTAAACAACATTAAATATAAAGTTATAGGATAAATGCTAACGATATTCATCACAAAAAGATAATAATCATTAATTAAAAAAAATAAAAACAAATTACCTCAAATCTGTGAAATCACCATAGCATATCCATAAAAAAAAATTTGTATAAAATAATAAAACAAATTAATTAAATCTTCTCTTTTACAAATTCAATGATAATTAAATACTCCTCTAATTACTATACAAATAAAAAAAAGACATTAATAGATTAGTTTTAGAAAATAACCATAAATTGTCACTTAAATCAATAACATCTTATTAAAATTTACTTGATTTAATATAGAATATGATACTAATAAAATAAATACATTTAATATGATTAAAATGTATAATTACTATTATATATGAATTGATAAATATGGAGGAAGTATTATGAGAAATACCGTGCCAATCATTGCACTTGTTGCAATAGTGGCTATTGTTGGTGTTCTTGCTGCAACAACATTTACCAATCAAAGTGTTGGTCCAAATGAAACAGTAAGCCTACTTAATGCTAGTGGAGATATGATTTCTGTTACAAACATTGCAGAATTGCAGCTGATAATTAATCAACCAGCAAACTATACACAACATTTTAAAAATATACCACCAAACTCAAATGCCAATATAATTCCAAAAGAGGATATGAAAAAGGCATATGAAGATATATTCAGTAATTTTGGTCTTGGAAATGCTAAGATTACTGTGAATGTTAATGATTTAATTAAAATACCTAATGGAGCTTCCATTTATGTAGTTGAAGTAACTATAGAAAATGATGATTACACCCAATACTTTGTATTCTATCAAAGCGCTTATGTTACACCTAAATTAGGTGATAATGGAATTGATGGTGTATTAGCTCAATATGATCTGTACAGTCCTAAACCGGTTGATGGACAAGCACAACCTAAATATAGTGAGGAACAAATACGTGAGCTTGCAAAACAGGAGTATGCAAATCATACACCTAATGCTACAGGCAATGAAAAATATGATATTCAATTAAACAATGAAAACAATACCCCAATATATACAGTTACTATAGATAATAACAATACATTAAAATATAATGGAAATACTGGAGAATTATTATCAAGTACATTAACAGAAACTGACTATGAATCTATTGCACGCCAAGTAGCCCAACAAAGGCTTAAACAGGAAAATAAAGATTATTCAAGTAACTTATCATTAGGCAGTGCTAACAATTCAACTGATGGTGACAAGATACTTTATACATTTGAAATAGTATTTACTGATAGTCATGGAAAACAGAGTGTTGGACATGTCACGGTTGATGCTAAGACAAAAGAAGTTGTAGACTTTGTGTTAAATGATCCTCAGATTATAGAGGATGCTGAAGAACCAGGAAATACTACTACAACCACATCTGAAGTTGAAGATAATACGCCAAGTTATGAGGATACATTATCACATACACAAAAATCCAGCTCTTCACGGAATTCTAGTTCTTCAAGAAGTTCTTCCCAAAATGATGTAGAATCTGAAGATAATTATTATTAATTAACTTCATCAACCCCTTTATTTTTTAAAAAATATGATTTGTAGAAATAATATGATAATCTTAAATTTTTATAATTTATTATTAAAATTATGTTTTATAATTAGGTATAAGAGTTTTGTTGTTCGTATTTATCGGATGAAATCAGGAGAATTATTTTAGTTAACAGGTGAGTATGGTCATTGCTTTTCAATAGGTTAAATAAGATTTAGAATCAGACAAAAGAGTTCAGAGAATAATAAAATTAATAACGGTCAAAAGAAAGGCATCCTGTAAATATTATTTTCAATTTATGTGAATTGAAGATAATATATTCTAAAAAAATAATGCTAAAAGGAGATTAATTATTGTTTTAGTTTTAATAATTTACCGTGTTAAATTAAACAAAAGTTATTTTTTAATTAATTTATATAATCGTGATTTTCTTGTTTTATCAAGTAGTTTTTGTGAGATTTCTATGGTTTTTTCAACTTTCACATCTTCATTGGCCTTTTTCATAAGTGTATATTTTACATTTTTAAGTGAACCTGGAATTTCTGCTGATGTGCATACCATGTCATCTTTTACATAATAGTACTTGTTTTGTTCTCCATTGATGATTCTCTGCATTACTTCATAGAATTTCATATAGTATTCCTTATTGTAGTGTACGAAGCTTTTTCCCCAGATGTGATTTTCATCTGTTACTATGTTGTCGGTCATGTCGATAAATATTACATCATAGTTTGAGATGATATATGCCTCCAGCATATCTATGTAGGGGTTTAACTTATTTGCCTTTACCTTGTATTGCTCATCAACATAGTACTCACCTTGCTTGGATAGTACTTCATAGACCATTTTTATCTTGTTGAGTATTATCTTTGTATCAGGATACCTTGTTTTCATTTGTGTGTAGAATTTATCAAAGCATTTTGTCCATTGCTTCATGTAGCGACGGTAGTCATGGTTTATTAGGAAGTATTTGTCATGATCTATTCTTTTGTCGAATGCTACTTTCGGATAATCCCAGAAATTGTTTGTGATGAATGTATCTTCAAATGGTATGATTCCAAAGAGTACTTCAAAGTACATGTCTATTAATAGATAGTCTGTGTCCCCGGGCAGTAATTCTAGAAAGTTTTTTGATAGGTCATTGTCCAGTATCTGTGTTGCATAACGATTATCAGGAGTGTCTGGTTCAATCTTTAGTTCTTCCTTTTGAAAGTCTACCTTTTTATTCATTAGGCTAATGTAGGATATTCTTGGCTGCATGAAGTTTACTTTGAAAAACTTCTTGTAGTCCTTATTATATACTGAACGAAAAATATCCTTACAGACACATGAACCAAATATTGCAATATTAACCGTCATACATTAATTTCCTATTTAATTGTTGATATAATATAGTTTTTGTTCTAAGAAAATAATATATTTAATTATTTACTAGCAACTAAATTAATAATCTAATTGATTTTCAATAATAATATCTAATAGGATTTACAAATATAAGATTTAACAGTAAAGAAAATCTTCAATGATAGATGAAATTCAAAAAAAGATAAATGGAGCTTGCAATAATGGTGTTATCTCATATAGGAATCTTAGGTTCATGTGTTTCAACTGATGCATTCAGGTCATTTTATAATGCTGATTATAAGGAGCATTTTGTCATCGAATCATTACAGGCTAGAATTTCATTTATTAGCCTTATGCAGGATAGTGTAACATATAATAGTGAGGATATTAAGATTGAACCTGTTAATCCCCGTACTAAGTATAGTATGCAGGTTGTAAAGGATGATCTTGAGAAGTCATTCTTTAAGGAGATTGATAAGGTTGATTATCTTATAATTGATGTGTTCTTTGATGTGTATTTTGGCATAATATATAGTGACTATGGAATACTGACCAATAATACATGGGATTATCCGCAGACGGCGTTGTATAATAATCTTAAGAAGAGGGATATTTTATGTATGAGATATCAGTCACATGATTATTATGAATTATGGACCAAGTATTGTGATAAGTTCTTTAGCTTTATGATGGAGAATTATCCTGATGTTAAGTTAATCTTGAATAAGGTTAAGATAGTTGACAAGGTACTAAGCAGGGATAAGAAGTTTTATGTTGAAGATGAGTTTACACCTATCAAGGAGAATCTTAATCCTAAGCTTAATATCTTAGAGGAGTATATTGAGACTAATTATGATGTTGTTGTTATTGACTTGACTGAAAATGTATATACTGATGAGGAGCATATCTGGGGAAAGAATCTGGTTCATTACAATAAGGAGTTTTATCATTTGTTTAAGGAGGCCATGCTTGAGATTACTGGCGGCAATACTGCCATGTATTATTATGATGATAATGGAAAACTGGCCTTTGAAAGTGATAGAAGAAAGGTTGATAAGGATTATATGTATAAGCTTAGAAAGTATAGAAATTCCAATAGGAAAATTGATAATATTATTAGAATCTTTAAAAAATAAGAAAAAAAGGATTATGAGGCAGGTTTAGCTGATTATTAAATCTACTTCCTTCTCATAATTGTTATAGTTTGCTGTTCCATCGTATTTGATGGTTAGTTTTTGAATAATCTCATCACTGTTTTTTAGTTGTGGACTTTTATAGTTGAATGATATTATACCATCTGCAACTGTAATGTTTGTCTGCATGGTAAGATAATTTACTTTAAAACATGCACGTCCTACATTAATGTTTTGTTCATCTTCATCAAATAAACGAACACTAATTGTATTATTTGAATCACTTAACAATTTAATGCTGTTTGTAAGATTTGAATATACATCATGTTTTGATAATTTTACATTTTCTTCATCATATGATGATAGTTTATTTCCATCACCTGAATATATTATGCTAAATGTATAATTGTTTTTTGAAAATGATGTAGGAATTGTATAGTTTACAGTTGCCTGTCCATCAGTTACCTTGACATTGGATTGTATTGTAAGGCCATTTATTTTAAATGAAACTCTTCCACTGTTAACCGTCTGGTTGTTAAGTGTGATTGTTGCAACAAGTCCAATGGTACTTCCAACCTTAATTGGAGTATCATTGACTATTGATAATTGAGCATCTACCTGTCTTTTAGGAATCTGCAATTCAACATCATCAAATCTCAAGGATTGATTCTCATCAGATACAAATATGACTGTCATATTGTATTTGTCCTTGGTCCATTGATTAGGTATGTCATATTCAAGTGTTATGCTGCCATTTTCAACTTTTTGCTTGTCAAATATTGTAAGGGAATTTACCTTTATGGTTGTTTTTCCACTGATGTCTTCAGGCACAACCAGTTTAATCTGCAGTGTATTGTTATCATTTACAAGTGTTGCTGTTAGATTTATTCTTGCCACATCAAGTGACAATAGCTGATTATCAATTTGTGCATACAATACATCATCAAGAACTACTACATTATCACTTACATCACCTTGTATCTTTACAATATCTTGGGTAAATGTAGTGTTTTCAGCAGTAAATCGTACAAATCTACTTGGCAATTGTGAATCCAATAATTGGCCATTGTTTAATGTATTCAAAGATACTGTTAGATTTGTTGTGAAGTTTTCAACAAGTGATGTTGTATTGGTAAAGCCCATCACCACCCATGACTTTGGCATTGCACCCAACTTGGATCGTGTTGGATTGTTTGTTGCCCACCAATTGTTTTCTATGGATATGATCTGTTCTTCATCTGATGATATTGTCTTGTTTACATCAGCATCATTGTTTATTATTACATTGTATTGGAAGTCCATATACTGTTGATTATATATTAATCCTCCAGCTTTTGATGCTGAATTTGAGTCAAATATAGAAGCTCTAGCTGTGACTGTTGCACCATCACCCAGATAGTCTTCCTTGTCATAGTTGATTATTGCTCCACCATTTTCTCCTGCACTGTTTTCCTTAAATGTTGAATTGATTATTGTCAGATTACCGTTTTGAGTAGTTGACCATGGAACATTTTCAATGGCTCCACCATTTTCTTCTGCAATGTTTTGTTCAAAATAGCAGTTTGTTATTGTGAAGTTATTTGTATTTGTTATTGCTCCACCATCCTTTTTTGCATGATTGCTGTAGAATTGTGAATTGTTTACAATAGTTATTCCTGTAGAGTATATTGCTCCTCCAAAGAATCGTTCTGCATCATTCTTGTAGAATTCAGTATTATCAACCAGGAGATATCCTGCTGCATTATATATTGCTGCTCCACTTGTTGCAGCATTATATAGGAAGTTTGAATTATATACTTCCAGATTTCCTCTCATGCTGTATATTGCTCCACCCACATTTGATATGTTGTTTCTTTTGAACTTGGAATTGTTAACTACAACATCACCTGTATTGTATATTGAAGCACCATATGATGATGTGATGTTTTCAAAGTTTGAATTGTTCACATATAGTGTTGCATTGTTGAGGATACATGTACCCTTGGTGTTGTTGGCTGTTCCAAAGTTATTTAAGAAATCCACATTTTCTATTGTCAGGTTTCCATTGTTTGTTATTGCCTGGGTATATGTTGATGATTGGTTTGTTATTGTAAGATTCTCCAACATCACATTTGTATTTTCAGCTATTGTAAATACTGCTGCATCTGTTGGTATGAAGAATACATTCTCCTTATCTTCTCCAATGATGCTTAAGTTCTTATCTATTGTTGTTGGAGTTATGTTGTATGTTCCACTTGATACGATGATTGTTGAATCTGATGAGATTTTTGCAATGGTTTCATCATTTATCTGCTTGTAGGGTGCATCCTTACTTCCATCCTCGGTGGAGGTGTTGGATTTTGAATCTACATAAACAGTATCTGATGCTTGTTTTAGTTGTGTGTGTTTTGTGGATAATTGTGTTTGTTCTAGCATGTCCGTATTTGCTAATTGATTGTATTGTTTGACTAATGATTTATCGGTTGTATTATCATCTGCTGCATATAATGAATTTATGGATAGGATTAATATTATAAAACTAAGGAATATGATTATTTTCTTATTGTTCAATTATTTTCACCTCCATTTATTTCTAAATAAGATATGAATGTTAAGTTAAAAAAAATATAAAAAAAATAAAAAAGTGGATTATTATTTTTTAAATGTACAATACTCTATTATTTATACCTTGAATTAGGCCTTGTAAATCCAACGAAGAATATGACAAGTATCACTACAATAAATAACAGATATCCGAAAGCTATTTCTGATTGTGATGATGGTGGTGTACCAATATTTTTCTTGACAAGTTCATATACTGATGGAGAACCAGCTGATTCACCAGATGAACCTCCGGCAGATGAACTTCCTGCTACTGCTACTTCAGAACTTGATGTATCCACACTTGATGGATCAGTTTCAGGTTCTTCACCAGCAATAGAATCACTACCATCAGATTGTGTAGTATTCTGATTTACTAGGCTGTTTGTTGAATTCTGGTCACTTGTTGAATTCTGTTGATTTGTTGAGCTTCCATTTGCATCTTCAGTAGTATTTTGTCCATCTTCAGCAGTTTGGTTGGTTTGGCCATCGGAAGTACCGTTACCGTTTCCGGTTGAGTTTCCAGAGTTTGCAGTATCATTACCATCTCCGGATCCTTCACCGTTACCAGTACCGTTACCTGTACCTACTCCTCCACCATTTCCACCAGATGAACCTGAATCACTTGTACCAGTACCAAAGTTGCTACCTGCTGCCATGACAGTAGAACTACCGGAACTACTTGCTGAATCAGCTAGTCCCTGTGCACCTTGAGCTGCCATAGCCATTGCATTTGCTTCACCAGTTGCACCATTATTTGCATATTCACCAATACCTTCACTGATATCTACATTTCCAGTACCATCAGTACTTGGAGTTGGTGTTCCACTGGTATATTCAGTAGATGCTGCATTTGGATTTTTGGTTGCTGATGCATATTGAACGGAATACTCGGATAATCCTTTTACACCAAGAGCTGTTCCAACTTTCATAACCCATTCGTGGAAGTTTATGTTTCCACAGGTGTGGTGACAACATGCCACTCCATAACGGTTAGCATTGTCTACATATTTTTGTAACAGGTCTTTTCTAAGTGTATTGTCATTTGTTTTCCAGTATCCTGCCATATCTGCTGTTAATAACCATCCTGCCATGGATTGGAATGCATAGGATTTATACTGTGCATTGATGTTGAAGTATTCACTGTATGTTACGGTTTTTGCAGTTTCTCTTAGAAGTCCGTCTCCTACGATTCCTGCATTGTTTCCTTCACTTGTGTCAAGGATTGCTTTTCCTTCCTGGTTTTCTTTGTAGTTTTGTGTTGTAAGCATTGTTTTCATTAGGTTTTCGAAGTTTGTAGACATTTGGTTCCATCCACCGACTTCATCAGTCATATCTGCAAGCCATTGTGGATTTAATATTGTTGTTCTTGTCTCTTTTTTAACCTCTTCACCTAATGTACTGGTAACTACTGTGTTTTTGTCACGTATATCCAGAAGTACCGTGTTTACAATAGTTCCATGTACTGTTGCTGCATTTACCAGACCACCAAACCAGTCAAGATAATCGTCTGAGTCAAGATATCTCCATGTACTGTCCAGGTCTTGTATGACCAGGTTTACATGTTCTAGGAGATATGCAAATGATTCTCCATCATCCTTAACTACAATGTTTCCTTCACTGTCAACGTTCCATGAATGTCCTATCCTTGATTCATATACACTTGCCAGTTCATCTGCAATACCTGAAGCCTGATCAAGAGTAGTTCCTTTACTGTTTAAAAGGTCAGATACCCCTGTTCCTTCAAGTACAGCTCCTGGAAGTCCGAATAGTCTTTCAAGTGAACCTGTTTCTGCATAGTGTTTTTTAACATAGTTATCAGTTGTAGATTCATTTAATGAATTTACCAGTTCTACTGATTGAGTTAATAATCCTAGCCAGTATGGATTGTTACATACAAGTGTTGAGAATACATCTATTCTTGGTCTTTGATAAACTGTTGAATCTATTGTAACTGTAAGGTTTTCAAGTGGTATTACTTCTACTCCAGTAACTGTTCCGGTTTTATCCCATACAGGTTTTACACCCAATAGGTACATGAACTGTGCAAGACTTATACCTTCAGTACGAAGAGCTTCTGTACCCCATATGACTTCACCAATTAATTCAGGGAATGATTCTTCACCTAAATTAACCATGTATTTGACCAGTACGTCGTCAATGGAATTTACTGCTGATTGCCATGCACTTTTACTTGGAATCTTGGTTGTATCTCCAACATACATTGCTCTACCTGTTGGCAGTACATCAGAGTATAATGGATCTGCTGCAAGTCCAGGTTCCACATATCCACCATTTAATGCAGTGATTATACTATACCATTCCAGATTGTTTAGAATGTCATTTATGGTAGTGTTTATTTCTACAAGATCCTGATATAGGTCTGTTGTATTGTTAAATATACCATAACTGTTTGCTACATCTTCAACTGTACTTCCTTCTGCAAGGCTTGTTACTATTGATGTTAATATGTTTGTTATCATATTTCTTTTATCATCAAAGTCTCTGTCCTTGATTTTATCAAAGTAACTTTCTGTTATATCCGGATAGTATAGGTGCATTATATCATCAAGTACGCTTGTCCTTGAGGATACAATTGATGTGACTCCTGTTATTAAGTCTGTACCATTCCATATTTCTCCGAGTGTATGCATTCCAGTATTTATCTTATCTGCAGACATTGCTTCTAAGTTTGCATGTATTACTGAAAGCCATTTGTCAAATGCATCATCACTATTAATGTATTTTACTACTTCTTCAAGCCATGAGTCAAATTCACCTTCTTCCGGTGCATCATATCCTATGATTTCTGCTTTCTGAATTAGTTTTTCCTTTGAATCATTAATAGCTTTTTCATCTTCATTTGCCACTGCAATATAGTAATTGCTTAATGTATTGTTTACCGTTACATAGTCCGGTTGATCATAACCTAAGTTTTCTGTTAAGTTTAGAATATATTCCTTATAGTATGCTATGTTATCCAGAACACCTGATGTTTTACTTGTATCATATCTTGATATAGCATCACTTAACTCTACATAGTCACCATATAATGATGTAGTTGCAGTTACTGGTGTCAAGTGTGTAATAACTTGTGCAAAACTTCTTTCTTTTGCAACCATACCTTCCCCAGGGTTTGATACGATATAAGGATATATGATTGGTGTTTCAATTAATTGGAACGGCCAATCTGATGATTGTAATCCTAAGTTACGTCCTGGCAACCATTCCAGGGTTCCGTGGGTTCCCAAGTGTATAATTGCATTAGTTTGGAATATTCGGCTTAGGTATCTGTAATATGCTATATACTGTTGTGGAGGTGGCAGGTATGAGTTGTGGAAGTCAATCTGTGATTCCCATCCTCTTAGTGGCTGTACACTTAAGAATACGTTTCCAAAGAAAACACCAGGTATGAGGAAGTATCCTTCATTCTTATAGTTTGAATCATCCAGCAATGCAAATCCTATGGATTGATTGAATATCTTTTGGATGTCAACCGGTAAATCATATACCCATTTGTAGAAGTTGGTCTTATTTACCACCATGACTGAATCATCCTGTGTGATGATTATATCATCCTTGGATAGATTCCAGTAATGGCTGAATAATACTCTGTAGTCTTCTGAGAATCTGCTTAGCCAGTCTTCAAATTCCTGAATGTCTATTTGGCTTTTTTCACGGTAGATCATTGATCCATTACCTAATCCTTCACCCCAATAGTCATCCAAATCCTGTTGAAGTTGTTTTGGAAGTGCGTCATACCATTTGCCATATATGTCCTGATTTACCAGTTGTCCATTTTCGGTCAATTGTTCATAATGTGTTATAACATAGGAATCTATTAATCCTTCAGCCCATAATCCTTTGTTACCAAAGTCGGTTACTATGTTGTTTATTTCTTCTACTGTTGGAATTTCTGTTTTGTTCATTCCTATATTATATCCTTGATCATAGAGTTGTTCAAGTAAGTCATGAATGCTTTTGAACACGTCAAGGTATGATGCTCCAATGTTTGCCTTTCCAGGTGGATAACCATATACCAATAGTGATATTTTCTTCTCAGAATTGTTTAGTTCTCGAAGTTTTGCCCAATTATTTGTTAGTTGAGCATGTTTTCTTATACCATCCTCGATGATGACTGTTTGTTTACTGTCATCAAGGTAGGATACGGGTATTGAACCAAATACTCCTTCAAATTCAGGCATTGTAACAGCTGCTGTCCATTCATTCTGCGGACCATATTCACTTTCATAACTGAATTTACTTATATCCTTCAATGCATTGATTAGGGATACGTTCAGATTCTTATATGCATTTATGGTATAATCCGTACCTCTTTGTGAATATCCTGTTGTCCACCAGTACATATAGCTTACTGCTGATACTCCTCTTGTAAGTACAGTCTTGTTTCCTGCAATTTCAAGAAGTGCCGTCATATCAGGATCTTCTGATGTGGTTTTATAGATACTGAAAACTGCTCTGCCTAGTTTTTCATATTCTTTTATTAATGCATCAACTACTTTTCCACCTTCATAGTATGTTGATATTACAATAAATGATCCATTGTATTTTGGATTGTTTTTTGTATACCATTGTTCGAAGTTTCTGAGGATTACTTTTGGATCGTTGTTTTCCAGGTTCCAGTTTGCATATTCAACTGTCATCCAGTTTAAACTTCCTGCTCCATCATAGTCATATCCAGGGTCTTGACTAATCCATTGATTAATCAATTTTTCACTTGGTGTTTTTACATTACCAGTAAATCCTGGATAGTATACTCCCCATGAACTTGTTACAAGTAATGGACCATTACCATTTTTTGTTGGGTCTACATCTGTTTCGTCAAGCAAGTAGGTTATATAATCATACAAGTGTTGCATATTGCTTTGTAATACCGTTGAATTTGATTCTGATGATGTCTGCCAATATGATCCAATGTATGTGTTTTCAACTGAATGTGGGTTTCCACCTAAAAATCCCCAGTTTGATAGTGTTCCTTGAATTGTTGAAAGATCATACACTCCAAAGACATATGCTATCATGTCATTCTTTGATGCTGGTGAGTATGCTATTAAATCCGTGTCGATTCCAAAACCGTTACCTATTGAATACATGTCAACTACTATGAAGTTGGAATAGTCCAACATCCATTGACCTGAATTGTCATAGGAACTGTTTAGTTCATAGCTTTCCAGGAATAAGAACCTGTCACTAATCTTCTTTAATTGTGCTATCTTATCGGATTGTCCTCCACCACTATTGTCTCCAGAGAATGTGATGAATGTTATATCCGGCACAAAGATGTAATCATATGCTATGGACTGATTTGTTAAGCTTATTGTATCTTCACCTGTAGCATAGGTACCATAATTGAATTCTATTGTATAGTTACCAACTGTAAGGTTTGTAAATTGGTATGTTCCATCAGTACCTGATGTAGTATTTGCAATAATTTTTCCTGTGCTTTCATTATATAATTTTATTGTTGCTCCGTTTACTGTAAATCCATCTTCTTCCCCACCGGCATATATATCATTTGTCTTATCATATGCTGATGTGACTATACCTGTAATATTCAAAACTGTTGAAGTTTGGATTGTATCTGTTTTAACATTGATTGAAGAATTATTCTTCTTAATTATTAACTTGTTATCTTCATCTATTACCTGTACATCCTGCAAGTTATCATTGCTTTCACTTTGTTTAATCTTTGTTGCAGTGCTTGCACTTGTTGAAGCATCATTTGACTTTGATGCTGTTTTTGCAATTGTCTGTTGTGCTATGTGTTCTGTTGTAGTGATTGTTGTCGTATCTGTTTGATTGTCTATTGTTGTATTTGTATCGTTTTGCTGTGCACTTACAGTAGTACATATTATCATTATAAAGAGTATCATACATAATGAAATAATTTTCTTATTCATTACATATGCTCCTTGTTTGAAATTTTTTTAAATGTGTATCATTATTTTTCAATTTTAAAAAAGATACACTGAATTATATATAGTTTTTTATAAATTATATAGTTATGTATATTTTTAATATATGTAAAATTGATTTGATAGTTTAATAAAATATAATTTAAAAAATTAGTATTGATGTTAATCAAATTTTTTAAAAAATAGACAAAATAAATATAAAAAATAGGAAGATATGAAGATTTAGATTGAATTATAATCTATAAACCCACTTAATAACTTATTCCGGATATCTGCCCCGTGTTTGTTTTTTTAGATTTAACCATCTTTTTAGCATAATATCAGATAGGTAATACTTACCATCAGAGGAATATTCAATGATTCCCTTGTTACTAAGTAAATCAAGATAATGTGATAATGTCACTGGAGTATAAGAAACATTATTAACTAGTGAAGTCCAGTCTAATGAACCATTTTCTACAAACATTATAATTAATTCTTTTTCTTTATCAGTCAACGTACCCCATACTCTAAGCCATAATAATGCTATATTATCAATATTCATAATAAAAGCTTCTTTTATAATTTCACTTGTACAAATCATATTATTTGGTAAAATATTACAAAAACTGTTAATATATGCAGGAATTCCCCGAGTACATTTATAAAATCTTTCAAAACCTTCATCATCAAATTTGATATTGTTTGAGTATTTATCAATATATTCTTTTGTCTGTTGTTTACTGAATTCATCAATGTTTAACTGGAACATTCGCCCACCAAAAGCACCTGTTTGACCGTTGATCATATTATTTATCTCAGCAGTATTTGAAACACTGCCTGTGAATATATAACTTACATTATACTGTTTTTGTGTGTAACTGCGTATTAACCAAAAGAATGCCTCTGGATTTTCAAGATTTTTTAATAATTGAAATTCATCAATGACTATTATAAAACCTTTAATTTCATCAAATGAATCAACAACCTTTTGTGGTAATTCCATCACATACTTACTTAATTTATTATAATTATCTTTTATAATTGGAAGGGGTAAGTCACGTAAATTAGAATTATTAAAATTATAACTCTTTAATTTTAACTGATTTAAAGTATCATATAATCTTTCTTTAGCAGTTCTAACTATTTTTTCATTAGATTCTATGCTTTCTTCTATCAAACATAGAAATTCTTTTATTACTTCTTCTTCAGATAATTTACCTTTTTGTCTACCATAAACGTCCGATAAATCAATATATGTTGTTAAAAATTTGTCCGGTAAATTTTTCAGTAATTTCTTTAATAAAGAGGTTTTCCCTATACCCCTATATCCGGTAATTAAAAATTGATTAGGAATTCCCTCTTCTAACATTTCTAAATTAGTGTTAAGTATTTTAAACTCTTTATTTCTATTATAAAAATATTTATCAATATCTTCAGGTATGACAATCGGCATATAATTCATATTATTTATTCCTCTGATTTATATATAATATATTAATAGAAGAATATATATATAATTAACTACTAAAGAATTATTTAACTAGTTAATAATTATTTAATAAGAAATTTTTATTAATAAAAATATACAAGTTAAATATAATTTAACTACTAAAATTTATTTTTAACAATAAAAATGTTATATATTATTTAACTGATAAAATTAAATTTAACTAATAAAATTAGTTTTTAATAATAGAAAATTTTTAAGAAAAAAATAATAGTGATAAGAGAATTAATCTCTTATGCTTTGACGGTTAGTACTTGTTGGGTTATTCTTCCACTGTTTGTCTGAGTGTTTGATCCGTATACAAATGTAATGTTGTGCAGTCCTGTCTTCATGGATGATGGTATTGTATATTTTATCTGTGCAATTCCATTTGAGACTGCAGTTGCTGAACCGGATTCAGCTTTAATGGTTGCTCCATCTATCTTGAATGAGAATTTACCACTTATTACATTTGTCTTGGTACCTGAGTTTTTGACTGTTGCCTTGATGGTTATTTGCTGTCCACGTTTTGCTGTAACTGGTGTTATTGTTGCAGTCATGTTCTGTTTGTAGATGTTGATTGTGGATTTTACTCTTAGCATGTTATACCTGTAGTTTTCACCAAGTGTTATCTGGAATTTGTTGCTTCCTGGCGGCAGGTATGGTATTTTGAATTTCACGTTTAGTTTTCCATCAGTTACGCTTGTTGTTAGTACTGTACGGTCTCCTACTTTTATTGCTACTTTTGTCACTCCACGTATTACTTTACCATTTACATCTTTAAGTGTTCTGTTTAGTGTTATTGTCTGTTCACTTGAAGCGTTGAATGTAATCTTATCCATTGCATATGTACCTTTGGTTACAACTAGTGTGGTTGAGTTTTCTGTTGGTATATGGTCATTGTCTACTGATTTAAATGTGAGTGTATGATTTCTTGCTGAGTATCCTCCAAGGTTAAGGTAATATGTTGTTTTACCATTTGTTACATTTATGATAAGGGTGTTTCCTTTAGCATCCTTCTGTGTTAATCCATTTACCTTTAGGATTAGTTTTGAATTTACTAGGCTGCCGCTTCTATCTGTTACTTGTAGGGCTATTGGAACGTCACTAGCTGTTACTGCACTTGTTGGTGTTGTAATCTTTATTATTACATTGTCTTTTTCAACTATTGATAATGAATTTGTATATGTTTTTGTTGCTGCATTGAATTTGGAATTTCCTGCATATACAAATGATATGTTATGTGTTCCAAGTATGTCTTTTGTTGCATTGAATGTTATTGTAAGTGAACCATTTTTCATTGTTCCAACTATTTCATTTCCTTTGGAGTCCTTCAATACTTTACCGTTTAGTTTTACTGTTACATTTCCATTGTTTGCAGTCATGTAGTTTGTTCCGGTAAGGCCATTGTCTATTTTCAATAGTAGGTTTGCTGTTTTTCCCACTGCTACTGTTGTCTTGTTGTAGCTGAATACAGGTGTCATTGCATTTACTGTTAGTTTTACTGTTTTTGTTGCAGATGATACTGTGTCGTTTCCATCATATACGAATTTAAGGTCATATGTTCCCTTGTCCATTGATGTTGGTATGGTGTAGTTGTAGTTTATGTTTCCATTTGTTATGGTTGCAGTTGCCACCTGTTTGTTTGCTATGTATATTTTGACTTTGCCTGTAGTTAGGGCTTTTGATGCAGATGTTATCTTAGCATTTAATGTTACCTGTTTTGCAATTGTTGATGTTTGATTCTGTGATGTGATTGAGGTAAGTGTTTGTACTCCCAGTTTGTTTGTTCCTGTTGATTTCTTATAGTCTGCTGTTCCCAGATATGTGACTTTTATTGTATGTACAGTATTTGCGGCATTTGAGGCTATCTGATAGTTGTAGCTAGCTGTTCCCAGGTTTACATTTACTGTTGCAACTTTGGTGTTGTCTATGTAGAATTCTGCCTGTCCTGATCCTATTTTTCCACCGTCTTTTGTTGTGATGTTAGCCTTTAGTGCTGCTGTTTTTCCAACTGTCTGCAGTACTTTAGCTACTGTAACTACTGTTTCTTCTGGTGGCTTGGTGAATGTTGCCTGTGATTTTGCTGATACATTCTGGAAGTTTGTACCGTTTACATTTGTTGTTATGGTATATGTTGTTGGATTCCATAATGTTGATACCAGATATGATAGTGTTGCCTTCTTGTTTACTACTTTGGCTGTTCCTATATTGTTTGTTCCAAGATAGAATGTAGCGGTTAAGTTTGACAGGTCTGTTGCCTGGCTTTGTATGTTTGCAGTTATGTTTACTGTTGTTCCTAGTTCTGCTGTGACATTTGGCACTGTTACATTTACAAAGTATAGGAAGTTGTTTGATACCTTGTTAGTTGACTGCTGGTTTAGTACTGATTTGTCACCGATTAGGCTTTTTGATTTTAATGCATTTTGTGTTACATTGTTGTATGATGTCTGGTTGGTTAGTCTTACAGTGTTTGTTGAGTTTGTATCAATATTGTTATAGGATATGTTGTTGTAGCGGCTTTCAGACATGAGTAGTATTCCATCATCACCTGATGGTATTACATCACTATGTACTGCAGTACTGGTCTTTCCATAGTTTCCTTTTCTGGTTGTTATATTGTTTCCTGTCATGTTGTTGTAGGATGTTCTGTATCCTGCAATTCCATATGGCTGTGTTGCATTGGCATTTATTACATTGTTTTTTATATTGTTGTATGTAGAGTCAAATAACTCGATTGGATATGCACTTGTTGATTGTGTGTTTATTTTATTGTTTGTGATGTTTGATTTTGTACTGTTTTCAAGTGTTACTCCATGTGCATAGTCACCTTTTGTTGTCTGGTTACGTATTGTGTTTACTGTTATATTGTTTGAATCCAGTATTGTTGAAATACTGTTTCTTCCTGCAATAAATCCTGTTGCAAAGTATCCTCCGGTAACATTTACATTATTGTTCTTGAACTGGTTTGTTGTTGCGTTGAGACTTGTTATTGATGAGCCCCAGTATCCACCAAGCACTCCCATTCCATATACGAATGGACCAAGGCTGGTTAGGTTAATCTTATTGTTTGTTACCTTGTTGTTGTGGCTGTCAAAGTATATGTCTATTCCAACCATACTGTTTTTACAGTCATTTGTTGGGAATGTATAATTATTGAATGATGATGTTCCTTTGATGTTGTTGGCATTTATTGTGTTGTCTGATGAATAGAGGAGTATTATTCCATGGGTGTGGAGTACTTCTCTGATTGTTCCTAATCTTTCATTGAACATTATTGATTCATCATAAGGCTGTGCTTTGCTTGACTGTTGTATGTTTATGTTGTTGTTTTTAAATACGTTTGAGTCTGATGAATATGCTAGTATTCCATTGTTTATGTAGTCGCCAGTTGTTGTTATGTTACAGTTTGATATTTCATTTCCGCTTGCTCCGTCAAGGAATATTCCCAGACTTTCATATTCTGCCTGGTTTTCTATTGCGACATTGGTTATTTTACAGTTGTTTACATCAAGTATTTCAATTCCATGTCTTGTTACTAGCTTGTCGTTGTTTTTTATTTTTAGATTTGTTATTGTTGATGAATGTGCATCTGTTGTTAATGTTATTGTTGCATTGTTTAATACACAGTTTGATCCTATTATATGTACTTTCTTAGGGAATGTGAAGTTTAGGTTGTTGAATGTTCCTTTAAGGTATACTGTTGCATTTTGTTTTATCTTTATGCTTGCTATTCCATCTTCAAACCATTCATCATATGTACTTTGTGTTATTGTTATTGTCTGATTTGTATCTTCTGTTATTGACTGGTCATTTGCATTTGATGGTTTTAGATAACAGTTGTTTATTCCTGTTCCACGGGCTGATGTTAGTACGTTTGATGATGTGACTGTTATGTTTATTGCAGATGCGGTTGATGCTCCTGCTTCTTCAAAGTTTATTGCATAGTCAGCGGTTGTCTTTATTGTGTTTTTATCTACTTTTACATGGTTAATTTTCTTTGTGGATGATTGTTTCTTAAAGAGTATTCCCTCATTTCCTGTTGTTATCCTGTTTTCTGCAATGAGGATATTATTGTATTGACCTTTTGAATGTATTCCATATCCATTTGTGGATGTGATTGTGTTGTTTGTTATGTTTGTCTTACTTCCACTTATCTCAATTGCAACACCGTCAACGGTTGTTATATTGTTGTTTGCTATTTTTACTCCTTCTCCACCAATGGTTATGCCGGTAGCTGATTGGGTTACATGTACATAGTTGTTTGTTACATTTGCATATTCACATGCATATATTCCAAGGCTTGTTGCCTGGACGTCATTGTTTGAGATAACATTGTTTTTATAGTCCTGTGTTGATATTCCACGGTATCCTCCGGATACATTGTTGTATGTTATCCTGTTTGACTCTCCCATAACCTGTATTGTATAACACCATCCACTGTCATCTCCTGTGACTCTGTTTTGTGTGATGTTGTTATAGTTTGATGCTCCTCCTTCAAAGTTTGCATATGTGTTTCCATAGCTACTTAGATAGATTCCATTTGCTGTACAGTTTATGGTGTTGTTTATTATATTATTATAGTGGCTTGATCCTAACACTAGTGTTGTATGTGCATAGCTTTGTCCGGTTGGCAGTGCTGCCTGGAAGTAATTGTTTCTTATTGTACTGTAGTTGGTTTTGTCTGCTGCAAATGCAAAGGAGTTTTTACCGTTTACCTTTACATAGTTGTTTAGGATTGTGATTTTTGTAGTGTTCTTTATATGTATACCAGTGGTTTGTTCTTTGCTGTTTAATATTTTAAGATTTGATACTGTGGAGCCTGATGCATTTTTTCCTGTTACATATACTGTACAGTTGTTTAGTGTTGCATTGCTGTTTGTACTTGTTAATGTGATATTCTTGTCCACTGCAAAGTTTACATTGTTAAAGATTCCCTGCAAGTTTACTGTATCTCCTGATTGTATTAATTCAGTACTTGCTATTGTTCCAGAACTATTTGTAAAGAATTGATTGTATGTTGTGCTTCTTACTGTGATAGTTCTTGCATTCTTTATTGATTTGTTATTTGTTTTTATAATCTTATCTGTTTGTGTATTTTCTTCCATATTACTTGTTTGTGCATTAGTTTCTGCAATCTTATCTGTGATTTGATTGCTTGTTGTATGATCAGACATAACAGCTGCAGTTGTATCATTTGTATCTGCTGCTGATACTGTTGCAAGACCAACAAATAGTAAAACTAATGTTAACAACAAGAATTTACTTATGGTCTTCATATTATATTTCACCTGTCTTACATTAATTCAAAACAATTAATATTCATAAGAAAAAAAAATTTTTAGAATTTAATGCTATATTATATTATGATTATACAAAGTATTATATTTTATTTAATTCAAATAAAGTTCATTTAATCAATATACTAATTCAAAATGCTTTATGTAAAAATAAAGTTTAATAAAAAAAATGATAATATGTTGAAATTTTAAAATTATCAAAAAATAACTTTTATTGAAAAATAGACTGATGATTTAAATTATTGGATTATGTAAATAAAAATAAAAAAAATAGAAAGTCAATAATGGTTTTTTAAGTTGCAACCATATATTGCTTGTTTGTCTTAGGATCAGTATATACTATACCTGTCTGTGTATATCCTGAACTTGATGAATCGATGCTTTCCATAACATCAGATACTTCCTGACCTTCTTCTACTTCAACAGTTTGCTGTTGTTGCTGTTGTTGTTGCATTTGCTGCATTCCTGTTGACATCATTGCAAATATCAAAAATCCTACTGCAAGTACAAGCATTATATCTGTCATGTTTGTAACTGATGACATTGGATCGAGGTCTTCCTCATTTTTTCTCATTCTACTGCGTCTGAGGGACATTTACATCCACCCCTAATATACATTCTGCTAGGTCATATAACAGTTCCATGTCCTGATTATACCAGTTTCTTCTGATTTTTGCTATTACAAAACAGATTGTACCTGCTGCAAGTCCTGCTGTTGTTGTGTTGAATGCTGTTGTAAGGTTGGTTGTTAATGTTACCATATCACCAGTACCTAATGCTGCAAGACCTGGACCCATAGGTATGATTGTACCAAGTAATCCTAAACCGGATCCTACTTTTGCTACTATATCTACTTTTGATAGTGAACCTACGATTTTTGCTTCATGTGTTTCTAGTAGGTTTCTTGCAAGTATTTCACGTGTAGTTTTATCGTATTCTATTGGACTTATGTTTGCTATTTCAGTTAATAAGCCTTTATCATAGACGTTTAGTTTTGTATTTTCTATTACTTGACATATTTCTGCTTGTGTTTTACAACGTGAGACTTTCTTAATCATTTCTTCTTTTTCTTCACCACTAATTTTCTGTCTACCTGTGTATTCTGCCAGTATTGAACCTATTTCTATTACTGCAAAGATGATGAATATAATCAGCAAGATCATTACAGGCAGTAGTAGACTTTGTGCTATAACATCCAGTACTCCTGTTAGAATATCTCCTCCAGGTATTGTTGTAGCCATCCTATTTCCCCCTTAAATATTTGTTTAGTATTGTAAAAAGTAACTTCTTTTTTTGGCAATTATTGCTCCTGCTATTATCATTATGAGTAGTACTCCAATCATTATCACCAGATTCATTGAGGATTGTATTTGCATTGCTGATGAACCTACAAGTAATGAAATGTTTGGTAGTATCATTAAGCATAATACAAAGTATATTCCAATGAATATCATGAAGTTTCCCAGTACTAATGGGTATGGCTTGTTTATTCTTTTTACTATTGTTGATGATAGTAAATATGTAAGTCCCATTACTACTACTAGTGATATTGAGGATAATGCACCTAATGTTACTGTAGAGACTCCTGCAACTGGTGCGACCAATATTACTGATGCAAGTATTGCTCCGAAACAGCATGGACATGGTGCGACTACTGCCATACATGTAGCTGAACCCACATCTTTTTGTGTTACTTTCCAGTCATATATTGTTTTAAAACCTGTTATAACTATTATCAATGCAATTACTGCAAATATTGCTCCACTATATCCGTATACAAGGTCATATACTTGTTGAGTGTATGGCTGACAGATATATGAAAGCAGTATTAAGCCAACTGCATATCCTAATAAAATTAAACCTACGGTTTTACGTTTAATTCCAGAGAAACCTAATGCTAAACCTATTTTCACACCAAATACAAGTATAGCAGCAAGTATCCCATATTGTAAGAATTGTTCTAGCATGAAAATCCCTTTTTAATTATTTTTGTTTAAGATTTTATTAATTAACTGATTTTTAATCGATATTATCATTCCATATAATCTCAATTAAAATTTTATTAATTTATACAAATAATATTTTATTAAAACTCATTTATTAATATTATTATAATTGATTGAAAATAATTAAAATATATATAAAAACTCTATACTTATTCCATAATTTATACATAACAATAGTATACTTAAACAAAAAGGATAAATAGGAGTTTATAATCTTTATTAAAGATTATGAAAATATAGAATTATTTTAAAAATTAATTAACAATCTCTTAATGGTAAAAAAATTAAATAAAGTAGTATTTAGATAAAATACCGTTGAATTTATATAATAGATTTAAGAAAATATAATTCAGTATTAACAAAATGGAGGTAAGAATACAATTGGAATCAGATAATCATATTCCAATTAAATAAAAGAATTAAGGGGAGGTGTAACAATACACACAAAAAGAAATAAAATTATACTATCATTTATTGTAGTACTTTTTATTTTTCTAACAGTAAATACACTATCTGCATTGGAAGATAATGATACAGATGCAGCATTAGTAAATAAAGTCGATGTTACACAATCATCAAATTACGTCCAAAATACTACACAAAACATGAACGAACAAACAAATGTCATATCAAAGAATTCAAAACAGGATACTCTGAAGGCTGCTACAGAGCAAAAGACTGATCCAGATATAAGACTTGGTAATTCAGAGATACATCCTGGAGTGGATAAGACATTTCTGGCATTGCTTGATTCTGATGCAACAGGAAGTGCAACATTAAAGATAGACACAACCACCATTGCAAAGAATATAAGCATTGAAGACGGACAGGTATTATATACCTATACCATCCCGTCAACATACAATCATGAATATTATACGCTTTACTTAGAATATTCAGGTGATGAGAAATATAATGCCAAAACAGTTAATGCTACGTTGACCTTGACTCCTGTTGGTGGAAAAGTTAATGCAACAATGTCCATGAACAACATTACAGCCAAGTATTCAAAGACTGCTACCTTAAAGGTTAGCCTTAATAAGAATGCAACAGGTAATGTAACATTCAGTATGGACAACAAGAACATTACAACAGTTAAAGTAACAAAAGGTGTTGCAACGGCAAGCTATAAGATTGTAGATGTCCCATCAAACAAGACAATCATCGCCACATATAATGGAGATTTCCAATATACAAAGACAACCGTCAACTGTACATTAAAAATCAATCCGTTAAATTCAAAAACTACAACAAAGAATATCACATCAAAAGCTGGAAACACTACTCTGTTTACAGCTACTGTTAATGATGAAAACAATGATACAGTAGAGAATATGGTTGTAGAATTCAGATTAAATGGCAATTTAATTGGCTCTAACACTACAAATAATAAGGGTGTTGTGAATCTATACTATGTGATTCCATCAACACTATATACACAGACAAACAACATCACAGTACGTGCAAACAAGACTGTGACAGTTGCAGCAAGCACCGCTAATGCAACATTAACATTAAAGCAATTGAAGACCACTACAAGTGTTCCAAGCATATCTGCAATTCCATCAAAGACTGTGGTAATAACAGCCACTGTATCTGATGAATTTAAAAATCCTGTAACTAAGGGTAGCGTTACGTTCAAGAATGGTACAAAGGTACTTGATACTGTTAATGTAAGTGATGGTCATGCACAGATGACATATACCAGCAATTATGAAACTGGAAACACTACAATTACCGCCATATACTCTGGTGACTGGAAGTATGCAAATTCAAATGGTAATGGACTTCTTAGAATTAACAGGGTAAAGACCACAACACTTTCAAGTGCAGTGGATGCAAAGCCAAACAGTGAAGTTACATTATCAGCTACCATACGTGACCAGAACCAGAATCCTGCCATGGATGGACAGGTAAGGTTTACAGTTAACAATAAGGTGGTTGGTACAGCTAACGTAGCACAGGGTAGTGCATCCCTAAAGTATAGCTTGAAGAACTTGACTGTTGGAAACTACCGGATAAACACGGAATATCTTGGTTCAAAGATTTATCTTAAAAGCAGCAGTAACAATACATTAACTGTTAAAAGATATGAAACAACAGTTAAGGGAAATTCCATTAATGCAGTTGTAGGTTCATCTACTGATTTAACTGTAACCGTTACTGATGAGGAAAGATATAAGGTTGACCAGGGTAGTGTAAAGTTCTATGTGAACACCGAGTATATTGGAGAGGCCAAGGTATCTGATGGTACAGCTACTATAAAATATAATGTAAACAGTAAGTATGATGGAAAAATCATAAGATTCTATGCAACCTATCAGCAGAATGCATTATATGAATCAAGTACATGCAGTAATACGATTACTGTAGCTCATCAGAAATGTGTATATGTAAGCACAAGTGGTAGTGACTCCAATCTTGGAGACCGTCTACATCCATTTAAGACTCTTACATATGCAATAAACCATACAACACTCTTTGGTACAATAAAGATACGTGAAGGTGTATACTCTGCATCAAACATTACAATCAACAATTCAATTACAATTATTGGTGCAGGAAAAAACAATACGTTTATTGATGGATTAAACAATGGCAAATGCATATTCAATATTACCAAGAGAAATGTAGCTGTTACCATCAAGGGTGTAACCATCCGAAACGGTAAGTCAAACAGCAATTACAGTGCCGGTGCAATAGTATCAAGCGGTAAATTGAATATTATATTTACAAGATTTGCAAATAATACTGGAGCTGGAAACTTCTCTGGTGGTGCAATCTACTCAAATGGTATATTGAATCTTACCAACTGTGAATTTACAGGAAATAAGGTAACCAATGTAAACAGTCAGGGTGGAGCAATACGTAGCTATAACAATACCACCTATATTACAAGCTGTAACTTCAACCATAATAAGGTGACAGGTAATAATTCAACTGGTGGAAGTTGTATCTACTCGGAAAGCGGTGACCTGATACTTAACAGAACAACGATTGTCAACAACACAGCAACAGGTAAGTTTGTAACCGGTGGTGTAATCCGTAGTGCATATGGTGCTGTGGTAATTGATGGATGTGCATTTAAGAACAATACAATTACCGCTACCAACTATGCTGTTGGAGGTGCAATAGGATCACTTAGCAGTGGACTGTACATAAACAACACAGTTATTAACACCATGAAGATTAAGGCTACAAATACTGCCGGTGGTGGAGCAGTATATGTAGAGACAGCTGCATGTGAAATCCTAAATTCAAAGATGTACTCAAATAACATGTCAGCAGCAAATACTTATGGTGGAATATTATACGGATATTATTCAATGGCTATCATTGAAAAATCCAGCATGTATACCAACTACATGAATGCATCAGCTGCTGCATCCGGTGGAGTTATTTATGCATATAATGGAAATATGACTGTTGAAAGCACGAACTTTACAAAAAACAAGGTGGATGCTAAGAATATGGCACTTGCCGGTGCAATATACTCATATTCTGATGTTAAAATATCCAATTCCAACTTTGTAAAAAATAGGATTAATGCAACAAGTCTTGGTGGTGGAGCAATAGCAAATATGGGCAAACTACAAGTTACCAATACCAATTTCATTGACAATTATGCATATAACTGTGGAAATGCAATAACCAGTACCACCAGTGCAACAAATACTGTCAATGGCAATTATTGGGGCTCAAGCAAGCCTGACTGGAAAAAACTATTATATAGTATCACGCAGCCATCAAAATATTCAACTACTAAAATAAAGAATTAGGATGAATAAAATCATTCCTAATCATTTACTTTTTTTAAAAAAAAATATTTCATCAAAGATAATGAATATTATAAGAAATTATCAATTTAGTTAGGAATATATTGAAATCTTTTGAACTTTCTTGCCCATTAACCATTTTATATTATGGAAAATGTAGTGTATGGAATAAATATTACATTATCTTCTTTTAATATTTGATCTGTTTTATCTGAAATTATTATTCCATAATCAGCTTGATATCTTTTTATTGCTGATTTGATTTGTTTTTTATTTTTTTTACCAATACCCACTTCTATAGGTATTGCTTTGCTTGTTAAATCTTTGATTATGAAATCAACTCCTCCTTTTTTTGAATCATAGTACACTTCAATACTATTACCATGTTGTTTGATTAATTTAAAAAATGTGGATGCAACATAATTTTCTAGTAGTATTCCAAGGTATTGTTTGTAATTACTAGATACATCTCCCATTATTAAGAAAAAAGAGGATTTTATCTGTGTAGATAGAAAATAGTATTCTTTGACTTTTTTTTCTCGTTTTATAGTTGAGCCATAGGCATCAATAGAGAATATTAGTTGTGTTTTTTCTAATATTTCAAATATATTTTTTATGGTATTTTTATCTATATCCAACTTACTTGCTAAATTATTGTTTGAAATTGTTCCTGGCTTTTGTTTTGCTATTATATTTATTAAACTTAGTGCAGAAATTATTGTATTGGTATTGAATGAATCTATTAGTAGCATATCTCTTTCTATAACTCTATTTTTTATTTCGGATGTTTCTTTAATTAAATCCACATGCTTTTTATATAATCCAAATGGTAAATCACCATATTGTATAAATGTTTCCCATTCCTGTTTCAATTCATGTGGTATCTTCTGTGCCGAGTTAATTTGAAAATCTTTTTCTATATCCTGAATTTTATTTATATTACCTGAAAAGATTAATTCAAAAATTGCTTCATTTATGTTATATGAAAAATCCAAATTATATTTAATGTTGAGATATTCCAAGAAATTTAAGGGATATACTTCTTTTTTAATAGAACGTCTTGCAGTATCTGCATTCATTTCTAAGTTTAATGCATTTGACCCCGTGAATATTGTAAATACATTTACATTTTCATCAAAAATTATTTTTCCTATTGATGCCCAATTTGAAGCATATTGTGTTTCATCTACAAAAATAAATAATGATTCTTCTGTAAATTGATATTTTTCATTAATTAATTTAATAAAAACATCCACAAAATCTAATAGATTTAAATTAGGTTCATCTTTTAATCTTTCTAAATCGAGGTATAATACTCTTGATGATTCTATTTTTTTAGTATTTATCAGGTAATCATATAATTGGTATAATATAGTTGTTTTTCCAACACCTCTAATTCCCGGCATGATAAAGAATTTATCTGTATTTATTTGTTTTAAAAAGTTATCAACATATTCTTTCATTTCGAAAAATTCTTTTCTTGGTTTTAGATATTTATATTCATATTTCAATTTAGATTCTATTAATTTTGGATTAGTTTTTATACAATTTAATAGATATGATCTAATTTCAAATTCATCCATAATACCACCTAATAGTATCTTTGTTAGTGGATGTTAAAATATTTTGGTGAAAAAATTCACTAAAAAACATGGATATTAGTGAAAAAATTCACCAGCAAAAAAAAATATTCTATATTGTTGTATTCAAATTAATTACATTACCCCCACATAACAACAGCTAAACATCATAACATTTAAATTATTCAAAAATTGAAAAACAATTGAAGAAGAAAATCTTTAACAAGACATCAACATCATACATATTAAGAAATACCTACATCTATGAAAGCATGTTCATTAAATGATAAACAAATAATCAGACCTATTTTATTAACCTTTAATTAATTAAATTAGATAATCTTTGTTCTAATTTTAACTTATATCTTAAACAAGTTAGAGAATATTATAAAATATGGTAGAAAATACGATTATTTACTAAAAATTAAGGAAAGTTATATTTATTTGATTATAGAAATATAATAACATCTTTCAAAGATACATGTAAAAAATAAATTTATTTTGAAAGACAATTTTTAATTAAAAATTAGGTAATAATAATGTTTAAGAACAATGCAAAAACATTCTTATTATTTACACTAATCTTCATAACAGCCATAGGATTATCCGCTGTAAGTGCAGCTGATACAGCATCATCTGATGATGTTCAATCCACCGCTGACATGATAACAAAAGATGTACAGACAAGTACAGATTTAAGTGTGGATAATACGAATAAGGAAATATCCAAAGATGTAAATAAGAATATTAAACGTGAAGCAGCTAACTATACAATAGATGACACAACATACACAAACTACTTTGACAGTGAAGGTACCCTTAACAATACACTAGTAGAAAATGGAAGTACCATCACATTCTCAGGTGACATCAACAACAAAACATTCACATTCGACAATATCGAATTAATTGTAAACAATGATGGAACAAGCACATTATTCAACACAAAAATCACCACACAAAATGGTGCAAAAGTAACATTTGACGGACTTGTAATAGACAACACCAACAGTGAAGACTATGTGATACTACTTGAATCAGAAGGCAATGTTATAAACAATTCAGTTATCAATGTTGTAAATGAAAATCCATTACATACAATAGAAGTAAGTGGAGATTCAAACACCATTGTCAACACAACACTAACAGTACAGGCACCAGATGCTGATGTAGTATATGATAAAAATTGGGTAGGACATCCAGCAGCAAGTGCTTTATACATATCATCATCAAACAACAATGTTGAAGACTCACAGGTATACTATAATGCAACAGCATCAACAGATTCATTCCCAAGTGCTGATGGAATTGACATTCAATCAGAAGGATTTGGATCAATAGCAGAAAACAACACCATTAAAAACACAACAGTTGTTGTAAACGGTTCAAACTATGTATATGGTATAAACGTTGGAAGAACAAAAAATACCAAAGTAATAGACAACAACATTGAAGTAAACTCTGCATACTATACCAATGCAATACAATTATTTGATGCAGAAAACACAGAAATAACCGGTAACATTACATCAAATGCAGATGTTGAAGGATATGCTGTATACTCCACTGCAATGGGTACAGGATTCTCAAAAAATATCAACATAACCGCTGATATGAATGTAGACTCCAAACAGGCAACCGGTGTATTGATTGAAGGATCAAGTGACATAACAATCACAGACTCCACATTCAACATAAAAGGAGAAAATGCAACAGCAACAAGAACATACGTAGATTGGATGGGAAACGAACCATCAAACTTCAAACTAACAAACTCCGAAATAAATGTTGAAGGAGAAATCAAAAATGATGTAATCTACTTTGGATTATGTGAAGATGTAGTTGTAGACAACAATACAATAATCACAACACAAAGATCAAACATTAACGTGACAAACACATCAAATGCATCAATAACCAACAACTACATAGTAAACAATGATACTGGAATAGGAGACTATGCAGTAACTTCAAACTATCCCGATACATTTGTAGAAAACAACACTCCAATATCACCAGTAGTAAAAGACTATGAAGAACAAATAGAAAAACTTCTAAATCCAGATACAGTAAATACAACCATAATCATCACACCAATAGATGCACAGGTAGGACAGACCATTAACCTAACTGCAACAATAACAGCAGCAGACAACCAGCCAGTAAATGGTGGAAAAGTAGTATTTAAAGTAAACGGCCAAACCGTAAAAGACCAATACAACCAGCCATTATACGCATATGTATCAGAAGGTACGGCAACTGCATCATACACAGTACCAGCAAACTGGGCAAAAGAAAACAGCACAATAGAAGCAGTATACTCAGGTGACAGAACACACGAAAGCAGCAGAATAACACAGACAGACATACTAAACATAACCAAAGGAACTGCAACAATCACACTTGATGAAACAGAAATAACAGCAAAACCAGGAGAAAACATAAAAGTAGTAGCAAAAGTATCCGACTCATTCAACAACACAATAAATGGTGGAAAACTATTATACAAACTAAACGGAATAACCATCGCAACAAGTGAAGTAACCGATGGAATAAGCGTGCTTACATACACCATACCAAACAACTACTCAGCAAAAACATACACACTAACCGTTGACTACATAGCAAAATACTATGACAGAACATCAACCAATGCAACAGTAACACTAGAGAAAAAACAATCAATCATAACCATAGATGAAGTAACAACCGCAGACAAACAAACAACCCTAAAAGCAACAATCACAGATGAAAACGGAGAAAAACTAGTAAGAAACACTGCAATAGCCATCAAAGTAGATGGAAAAACTGCAGCAAGCACAACATCCGAAAACGGATCAGTAGACATAACATTCGACACAAACTACAAAGTAGGACTCTACGAACTACTAGTAATAAGTGGAGAAAACGGAATCTACAAAACATCCAAAACAACAACCGTACTAAAAATAAAAGAATAAACATTAAAGGGAGTAAATCCCTCCCCATATATTCTTTTTAGAAAACTAAACACCCAAACTACTTTTATAAAATAGTATAGACAATCATCAGAACCCTATGAAAAAATATATAAGAATTACTCTGAGTTACACTTGAAATGATGGCATAAAAGAAAAAAATCAAAAAATGAATCCTATTCCAAATCAACACTACAAAAACAAAAACAAATAGACAAAAAACACGAGATTCAAATACCTCCAAAAAAGAAATATAAAATAAACTATATTTATTAAAATAATAATATTATTGTATATAATATAGAAATATAACTCAATATATAAAAATTTAATAAATTAGACTAAAATTAGCTTTCCATGAAGTATAAAATAAAACTAAATATAATCAACTTAATTTTCCAGAAGAAGATGATTTTAAGTAGTTACTAAAAAAACTCAACATTCATAAAATGATGACTAAAAATAGTCATCAATAATACAAGACAAGAAAAATAAGAAACAAATTACTAATGATTTTCATCAAGAAACAAGCATTAACAATAAACAATTTTAGACTTAATAAAATTACAATAAATGATATAAATATTATAAATATTAATTTAAAATTTAATTATTTAAAATATCCCACTATAATTATCAAAAAATATAATGAATAATATATATGTAACTACTTAAAAATAATATTTTATTAATAATAGAATAAGAAGAAGGACAATATCAAGTATAATACACGTATCATTTTTGAAGTTGTAAAGTTTTATAAGTTTAAATTATCTTTTCTTTTTTATCAGTCAAATCAATCATTTGGTTTGTATAAAATGTATACTATAATTAAAGATAGATTTGTTAGTAGTTTTCATATATACATACCTATCTCTTTTTAAATTATATTTAACGCTAATTTTAAAATAAATTTTTTATTTAAAAGTATTTAGAGAGAATCATTTTAAAAAAAAAATATTAGTAAATTTTCTTTAATATATCCAATACTTCTTGTTCATCAAAAACAATGGGATTATTATCCATTCTACCACCAGTAAATGTTAAATTAATTATATCTTCCAATTCAGACTCTTTGACATTAAATTGTGACAGTTTAAGTATTTGAATATCATCAGACACATCATTAATCCATTTCTCTATTTCATCAACCGATTTTACATTCCAAGACTGTAAAAATAAGTCAATATCTACTATATAATCAATATTTCTTCTTAAAACTTCATATAATGTTAATGCTACTGCATATCCATGTGGAATATCATATAGTAATGTTAGAGGGTAACTTATTGAGTGACAAGCAGTTGTTCTTGTATTAGAAAAAGCTAAACCTGCAAAAAATGCACCCATATAAACTTTTTTTCTATAAAATAGATTATCCATATCATCTAAAACTAATGGCAAATATTCTACAATTAATGATATTGCATCTCGAGCTAATATTTGTACTATTTTATTTGTTGATACTGACCAATAAGCTTCACATGCATGAGCTAATGCATCCAATGCGGTTGATAATGTTAAGCTTTTAGGAAGTGTAATTGTTAACTCAGGTATTAACCAAGATTCTGTAGGATATAAATAATCAGCATCAATTGAATATTTCTTAGTATTGTCAAAATCCCAGATTGTAGCCCATTTTGTACAATCAGATCCTGTTCCTGCTGTTGTAGATGCTGCTATTATAGGTATAAAATTCTCATTTTCTAAATATTTTTTACTATTTATATTATTTACTACATCTTGTACAGTCATATTACCATTATTAGAGTATTCATATAATGCAGATATTGCTTTTGCAAAGTCTATTGATGTTCCACCACCAATAGCAATTATTAGTTCAGGTTTTTGTTTAATTTGTTTGAAATAATCTGATATTAAATGAGTATCCAAACTTTTCATACTTTCATCAAAAAGAACAAAATTATCATTAACATTAGATAAAATACTATTCCATCCCATATGGTTGATTAATCTTTTACTAGCAATCAATACTATATTATCGAGAGAAATTAATTCAGTCAATCTTTTTGTTAATTTGTCTTTATCATATTCATAGAATTTAATTGGAACATTATACACCCAATCCATTCAATACACCTTAAATAGTTTTAATTTTTATTTATTCAATATTCTGCAATTTTTCCATAAATGCTTTTTTATTTTCAATTGGGGTTGTTGTAGGTCTTCCAAGATCTGATCTTGAACTTATACTTACATTTACAATTAAAAGCACTGGTCCTTCAGTAGATAAAAAGTCTGATAAAACATTTTTTAAAGATTCTTCATTATCTACCTGAAAAACATTATTATATTTACAATTTAAAGCTATACTACCAAGATCAATGGAGCCCATAACTGTTGGAAGTCCGCCTACAGTTTCATGTGCTTCATTGTTAAATATTATATGATAATAATTAGAAGGTTTATTTACACCTACAAGAGGCATTGAACCCATATGCATAAGTAATGCACCATCTCCATCAAAACATAATATACGTTTCTCTTTATGATTTAAAGCAATAGCTAATGCTATACTTGAAGAATGACCCATTGATCCCACTGTTAAAAAGTCATTTGAATGTCCTTGATTTAATTCTTCTCTATATTCAAATAACTCACGAGATGCTTTACCCGTAGTTGATACAACAATATCATCCATTGTTAAATTATCAATAATTATTTTAATAGCATCTTCCCTAGATAATTTATAATTATTTGATTTATTAGTTTTAAATGATTCAAATGCACCTTTAGAAACAACATAAGCTATGCTACAACCTTTTTTTAGTTTTTCTTTAAAATTTCCTTCAAAACATTCTTTTATATCATCAATTGTAGTTTCCTTTGTTAAAATTTGATAATCGACATCAAGTAATTCCAACAAATGAGTTGTTATAGCTCCCTGTTTAACATGTTGTGGTTCATCATGTATTCCAGGTTCTCCACGCCATCCAATAACATAAACAATAGGCACATTATAAACTTCAGGATGTGTTAAAGAAGTTATAGGATTTACTGCATTTCCTAATCCTGAATTTTGCATATAAACAAGCCCATATCTACCTGTTGATAAATGATATCCAGTTGCTAAAGCTACTGCATTTCCTTCATTTGCTGCAATAATATGATTTTCACAAATGGAATATTTATCATATAAATAATCACATAATGCTTTCAGTTGAGAATCAGGTACACCTGTATAAAAATTTATATCATTTTCTTGGAGAAATTCTTCAAATTCAATTACATTAATCATAAACCATACTTCCATTTAATATTATTCATCAGGTATTAATGTTAATATTTCCTTAATTGATAAACATTTTTCATCCACTTCATAACAACGATTGTTTTCAAGAATGGTTTGTGCTGTTTCCATCATTGCAGGATATGCACTTCTAATTAAATGATTTGCATATATGACAATATTTACTCCGCGTTGTGCAAATTCATCCTCATATACCTTATTAAATGATGTTGGTACTACCACTAATGGTAAATCTGGTGCAAACTCTCTGAATTTTTCACAAAACTCAAATATTTCATCAGGTTCTTTTTCCCTACTGTGAATCATAATACCATCAGCACCCGCATTTACATATGCCTTTGCTCTTTTTATTGCATCATCCATCCCTTGTTTAAGAATTAATGATTCAATTCGGGCAATAATCATGAATTCATCAGTTGTTAATGCTTTTTTACCTGAAGATATTTTTAAACTGAAATGTTCTATCGTATCTTGTGTTTGTTCTACATCTGTACCAAAGAGGGAATTTTTCTTAAGTCCAATTTTATCTTCGATAATTACAGCAGATACACCTATTCTTTCAAGAGTTCTAACATTAAATACAAAATGTTCAATTTCTCCACCAGTATCTCCATCCAATATGATTGGTTTTGTTGTAACTTCCATAATCTCATCAATTGTGCGAAGACGACTAGTCATATCAACCAATTCAATATCCGGTTTTCCTTTAGCTGTGCTGTCGGTTAAACTTGATAGCCACATTGCATCAAAACTTTCTATTTTATCATTTTTAACTACCTTAGCATTTTCTACAACAAGTGCACTAAGTCCATTATGAGCTTCCATTACCTTAACAACTGGTTTAAGATTAAGTAATTGTTT
The DNA here is from genome assembly GCA_015062825.1 of Methanosphaera stadtmanae. GTDB lineage: Archaea > Methanobacteriota > Methanobacteria > Methanobacteriales > Methanobacteriaceae > Methanosphaera > Methanosphaera stadtmanae_A. Next base: position 26,041 of record SUTR01000009.1, on the reverse strand, counting down.
AAGTTTAGCACGTCTTACCTCCGGCATTGATGATGTATCCTTGACAGCATCATTTAATTTATCAACACTTACCCCTTGAGTATATGGTATTTCTATTAGTTGCCCACCCCATTTCTCAAGAGTTTCAATTACTTTTGAACGAATTTGACTTTGATCATTACTTTTCCAGTCGTCACCATGAACTACATAATCTGGTTTAATTTTTTCTAAATTCTCAGTATAATCTAGTGTATCTTGAGATATAACATTATCCACACCTTCAATATTACGGATAATAAATGTTCTTTCTTCATAATTTAGTACAGGCAATCTTTTATATGTAGCTATAGCTTCATCTGTAAGTACACCTACAGTTAAAGTACCATATTCACTAGCTTTCTTTATTAAATTTATATGCCCATGATGTAAAATATCTGCACTAATTGCTATATATACTTTTTTTGTCATTTTATTCTCCTTTTTTTCGAAATATTTTTTTAACATACCTATTTAAAAAAAAAATAATTCATATGAAACCAATTTATTCTTTAATATTAATAAAAAAAATATCAATTAATTATATTATTAAGATAGTCAGATAATGTAATTAATACATAGAAATCATTAAAGTAACAATTTTAAATAATAATAATACTTAAATAGATTTACTAAAAATATTTAAAAAAACATTAACTCCTGTACATTAATATAATCATCAATAATTATTTGTTTTTCATAAAAAAAAAGAATTGAAAAAATATTAATTAACATTAAATGAATTAATAATCTTTTCAGCTATTTTATCTGAATTTGCTTCATTAGAAATCATTTGAATTTGTAGTTTAGTATCATTTTTTACAAACCAATATTTTATTATAGAATCATTTGCACTTTTTGCAACAGTCTTATTTACTCCTTCAATAGAAAATGGTTCATCATTTATCGTAAATTGTTCAGAATATTTCTGTTTATAAACATCAACTGAATCATTGCTATTGAGTTTATAAATATTAACAATATTATCCCCATTACTTATATCTACTTGATTATCAGCCTGTTTAACTACTTTATAACCTTCAGGTAAATCAAAAGATAATGTTCCATTTACTTTTTCTGTGTTATTTTTTTTAAATACGTTATTTTCAGTTACATAATATGCCGAAAATACTGCTATAATAATTATAATTATTGGTATTATATATTTATAATTCATAATAATCCTCCATAACTTTATGTTTAAAATATTTCATAGTATTAATTTAATCTAGGACATTTCAATGACCTCCAATTATAAAATTTAAATAATTATTAAAAATTTTCATTTATATTTTTAAGTTTGTTTATATATTTTTCATAGTAATCATCATCATATTCCTTTTGTAATAATTTTGCTCGATCATGAGTGGCTATTATTTGAGGAATAGAAGAATAATCACCATAAATTAATTTTAAATATTCATCATTGTTTCTAGGACAACAATATTCCCTAGCATTAAATGAAATTTTATCTAAAGGAAAAATTAAATCACTATTCATTAAAACAAATGGATAACCATGAATTTCACCCCTAGAATTATTATCTATACCGGGAATTATATGATCAGATTTTTCCATAGATATATTAAATTCTTGATAATACTCCTCCAAATATTGCATTATATTCATATCATCTTTCATTTTTTGAACAAAATTCCTTTGTTCTAAATTATATTTTTCTTCAAGGTTTTCTGGAGGATTATTAATGTAATCATAAGGAAAAATATCCATTCCAGCCAACATATGTTTTCTATGTGATAAAAACATTATTTGTAGAAAAGATATTTTCCAACCAGCATTTGTTCTTCTCTCATTGACCTGAAATACAATGTCTTCTTCTAAACCATGTGTTACAATTTCACTTTGGAAAACAGATATGAATTTATTATAATCCTTTCTCATCATTCCAATATCAATATCATCATCCCAAGGAACATATCCCCCATGTCGAACTGCCCCTAAAAGAGTACCAAAATCTATCCAATAATCTAATTTATGTTTTTTACAAACATTTACTACGAAATTTAACAATTCTTGATTAAAAATTTGAAAATTTCTTAAAGGACCTTTGGTTTTTAAATCACAATATAAAAATATAGTTGTGAACTGATTATAATATGAATCTAATATTTTATCATATTTTGTAATGAGATTCTCCTTTTCCTCTTTTAACTCTTTAATACTAGTTTCAAGTTCATTAATTTTATTTAAACTTTTATACAATTCATCATTTTTATTTTTTAATTCGTCCAATTCATGATTTAACTTTTTATAGTTATCATCTGATAAATTATGATTATTTTTAAAAGCACTAAACATAAATATTCTCCCAAATACCATTAAATTAAGATCTAAAATTTCTTAAAAGACCTGTTATTTTCCAACTATTAGAAGTTAAAACATCATTTTTAAATGTTTTAAGTTTATCATTCTCATTTTTAAGTAATTCATTTTCTTTTTTAATCTTATAATAAATACTTTCTTCTACCGTTGAAGAATCTGTTTCATAATTATCATAATATTCTTGATAATCGTCCATCAAACTTTTAATGTTAATATTTTCATCATTTTTATTATATAATTTTATTAATTCAAATAAGTCATATGTTTTGTTTAATAATTTTTCATAATTATTAATTTTTTTAGTTTGATTATCTATAATATTTAAATGAACATCATTTGTTTTACTAAGAGTATTATTAATAAAGGAAAGTTTTTTATTTTCCGCATCCAAAATATCATAAGTTTCTTCTAAATCTGCTAGTTTTCCATCAATTTTAACTAGTTTTTCATCTTGTTTATTTATAAATAATTTTTTTTCCTCCAAGATACGTTTTATTTCATTTATTTCTAGTGACATATCCTGATTAATCATTGAATAATTTTTAATATCATTTTGATATTCTTCATTTACTGAATCTAATTCTTTATTTAAACTGTTAATTTTTGAAGACAAACTGTTAATTTCTTCATTTAAATTTTCTATCTCTTCTTTATTCTTTTGAATTTTATCATTGGCAGTTTTATTAATATTTTTCAAATTTGTGTTTTCAGACGATATTTCATCAATTTGTTTTTGTAGATCAGTAATAATTTTACTTTGTTCTGAGATAACTTTTTGTTGAGTAGCTATTACTTCATCATTTGCAATAATATTTTTGATAAACTTGTTTTTATCAGAAGTAATATCATTTATTTCTTGATTTAAAGAATTATTAATATTTTCTTGTTCTTTTAAATTTTTAGATAAATTTTCAACTTGTTTTTCATAAGAATTTATATTATTATTTAATTCATTTATTTGATTAGATAATTTTTGTTTTTCTATATTATTAATTTCTAATGCATTTTGAACATTTAATAATTTTTTAAAAAAATCTATTTCAAGATATTCTTCTATATTTGAATTATTAATTATAGATAATATTTTTTTATCTAAATGATTATTTGAATAATATAACAATCCTAAACCATGAAATGCGTTAATAATATGTAAAGTTAATCTTAAATTAGATTCTTTAATGAAATCTTCTATAGCTGTTCTGACACCATTTCGTGGCAAATCTTCTTCAATAGCATTATATAAATCAGCATTCAACCCACCATGTTCTAATAATTTATTAGAATCTGGATAAATACCTAATTTTTTATATTCATGTTTGAACTTTTTAGGTATAGAATCAGGATTATAATACATATCTCTTCTTCCATAGGGCCAACTAACATCATGCAATATTATAAAAGGAAAATGTTGATTTTCGAATTGTTTTTCAATAGTTTTAAGCTCATTAAAAACGGTATACCAATTATGATCACCATCTATCAAAATCATATCATAATTTTTTAAAGAAGGTAAAACATTTAAACTAAAATCTTCAATTAATTCAAAATGATTTGCATATTCTTCATTAATTTTTTTAAGATTTAATTTATGAGAAGGATCAATTGAAGTTAATTTTGCATTATTCTCTTTACAATATTTTAATATATTAATAGTATTAATTCCTTTATCCGAACCTATTTCAACAATATTTTTTGGTTTTACTTCATCAAAAACAGGTTTGATTATAATATCCCATAACCTATGCATTTTTTCACCTCATTCAGATTTCATAGCATATTATAAAGTTGATAATATCTATAAGCCATATCTTTAGTATTTTTTAAATTTATTTTTTTGACATTTCGTAGTTTATTTTTATACTCTTTTTTATCATTAGCTATTTCTAAAATCATATTATAACTTTTTTTTGGATTTTTATAATCAATAATCCAACCACCATCATTATTAGTTATTCTTTCATTAATGACACCAATATTTGTTCCAAGAATAGGAATTCCACATGACCAAGATTCACTTAAAGTATAACAAAATGTTTCTGGACATATAGAAAATATTCCTATAAAAGAGGGTTTGATTTTACCAACAATCTTTTGGAAATCCTGTCGTTCATAAACACCGTAAGAAGTTCCATATTTCTCTAAATCTTCATCAATATGACCCATAAAATAAAATTCAAGTTTATTATCCACATCACATTCTTTAATTTCTTTAATTAAATTTGATCCCTTTAATAAATTTAAATAATTTGCAGGGAATAAGATTTTTATAGGTTTATTTTTTGAAGGAAGTTCATATAATGATTTAATATTAGGATAATCACCCCCATGCTCTATAACTACAATATTTTCTTCATTAATAATTGTTTTATCCTCATAAAATGATAAAAAAATATTTTTTGTAAATCTTGAGGGTGCTATAAAATAATCCACATATGAAAACATTTCCTTAACTTTTTCACGCCAAGTATTTATAATCTGTTTAGAATTAATATTATGTATTATACTTGGTTTATAACAATTTAAATTATTATTTTTACAATTTCCCCCACAATATTCATAATTTTCATCTATTAATGTATAAAAAGGACATAATAAATAATAATCATGAAAAGTAATCATTACTTTAATACCTAAACTTTTTGCAATTGAAGGCATATCGAAACTATGATTAATAAAATGATTTATATGTACAATATCAATTTTTTGTTTCATTAAAATATCAAAATAAACATAACTTAACCAACTATTATTAAACTCTGTGATATCCCATTGACTTTTAGAATAACTTCTTATTAATTTTAAGTTATTGTCATATTTATAAAGTAATAACTCTTGAGTTTCAGAAAATAATAAATATGTTTCAAATTTATCAGAATCTAAATTTTTAATTATATCCATAACATTTAAATAAACTCCACCGGCTTTTCCACTGTGTAAAACATATAATATTCGTTTCATAATATTTCCCTCGTAAAAATTCATAATAAGCATATTTATATTACATGCGAATTTTATTTCTAGCTTTTCTAAATATTCCTGTTAATTTCCAACTTCTTGAATTTAAAACATTTTCTTTGAATGTAGTTAATTCTTTATTTTTTTGAATTAACATTTTATTTTCTTGGGATAAATTAGTTAACTTTGTATTATCTGTTTTATTAAATACAGACCCCTGTACATTATTAGAAGAAATAGATTTTTTAAATTCAATAGTAGAAATTAAATCTTCTCCTAATATAAAATTATAAATAAACCTATTTTGTATTTGTTTAGGTTTTGCATCATAATAATCAATTATTTTACAAAAAGAATGGAATAAGTCAAATAATGATTCAATCTCTTGATCATTTAAATTACTATTTAAAAATTGATAGATGAAAAAATCGATAATTCCTTCAGTACGATATTTATAATACTGTTCTTTACCCAAATCTTTATAATAATCAAACATATAAATTTCAGATACAAATCCTTCTGTTAAATATTTAAGCGTTACATTATTAGTAGTAGATTCATCAGATAAATCATGATAACATATAATTTCATCATTTAAAAACAATATCCCATTAGCTTTTATCAATGCTTTGGATAAAAAAATGGCATCTTCACCCAATATAGTTGGAAATAGAATATTATTTTCAACTAAAAAATCTTTTTTAAATAATTTTGTCCAAATAGAAGGTGCCGGATGTGCAATTAACTTATCATATTCATTTAGATTATTAAAGTAACCATCTTCTAATTCTGGGTAATACCTATTGTATAACTTTCCTTCAATAATTTCTGCCCAAACACCATATACAACATCAACTTCATTTTTAATAATTAAATCATATAATTTTTCTATAGCATTTAATTCAAAGAAATCATCATGATCTAAAAAAATCAGATAGTTTGCATTTGATTCTTTAATTCCTATATTACGTGGAGTACCTGCAGCTCCTGTACTTTCATTTATGTGAATTACTTTGAAATTATCATATTTTCTAGCATAATCATCGAGAACTAATGCTGTATTATCTTTAGAACAATCATTTATTAATAATACTTCCAGATAGTCTAATCCTATACTTTGGTTAATAATAGATTTTAAAGTTCTATGGATAATTTTTTCGTTATTATACACAGGTATTATTATTGAAATTTCATATTTTTTATTATTTTCTAAATATTCTTCAGAATCTTTCAAATAATAATCATTACCATCAAAAATCATATAATCTGCAGTTTTTAGTTTATACTCCGATAAATAATCTATATAATATTTATTTTTAACGATAATATCATGTATCAATAAATGTTCTTTATTAAGACATTCTTCAAAATCATCCCTTTTTTCATGGAATCCTATAAATTCAGCCCTCATTTTTTGATAAAATTCATATTTTAATTCTAAAGGAAATTTATTGAAGAAATACATTATATTTTCAAAAGTATGATTTATGACTTGTTTTTTATAATTTTCATATTGTCCTTCATCAATAAATGTTTCAATAATTTTATTATTAGCTTCAATAATATCAAAAGAAGATTTGTTCAACATAGTTGTAACAGAATTTTCTCTAACTCTTCTATAATAAAGTTGCTCTTTTAAAAATCCTGCTTTTTCACATTTGAAATATACTTTGTAAAAAAATGCATTATCTTCAAAATAGTGTCCTTCTGGAAATTGAATATCATTTTTAACTAAAAAAGATTTTTTATATAATTTAGCTACAGGATTAACAGGTATTTCAAAAATAAAATCTTTAGTATCCTTATGATTAAAAGATATATTTTCACCAAAATGATCATCTAAACATTTGAAATTATCTAAATCCGTTTCATGATATTGTTTACTGTTTTCTATATAATTAATTGATTGATAAAATAATAAATCCAAATCTTCATTAAAAGATTTGTAATACAATCTTTTTAAAGTATTAACATTTATCCAGTCATCAGAATCTAAAAAATATATATAATCCCCTTTAGCTATTTTTAAAGCTTTGTTACGTGCAAATCCCTGCCCTTTGTTTTCAGTAGAAATAATTTCAATATTGTCATGATCTTTTTTATAAGATTTTAAAATATTCAATGAATCATCTGTAGAACCATCATTTACACAAATAACTTCAAATTCATCCAAAGTTTGATTAAAAACTGAATCTAAACATGTCTTAAGATACTTAGAAGAATTATATACTGGAATTATAACTGAGATTTTAGTTTTTTCTACTTTTTCAATATTTTCTAAGTCATTAAATAATAATTCACATGATGTTAATTTAAAATTAATATCTTCAAAACTTTTATTAAATAAATTTTTATGATAATTTTCTAAACTTTTTTCTGACCGTATTTCTATTAAATAATCAGTATCAAAAGAATTAATTATATCAAGATAATTGAATTTTATTGAATCATTACAAATTAAAATATCTCTAAAATAAAAGGATAAATAATATTTTATATATTCGCATTCATCATCACAAAATATTATTAATTTTAAATTAGAATAACTACTTTTATTATTCAAATATTCCACAGAATCATTTAATTGAGTACTTAATAAATGTATTGGTTTTTCAAATACTACAGATTTTTCAACTTGATTATCCTCAGTTGAATTAAATTCATTTACCTGAATATTATCTTTCCAAGAAATTTTGTCTATGATATGAGTACTTAATAAAGTTTCATAATCAGCAAAATCAAAATTACTATTGAATTGTTTAATTAATTGATATGCAAATATTTTATTTCCTTCCATATTTAATCGAGTATCTTTTTTATAATAATGATCTTTATTTAAAAATCTAGAAAAATCTATAATCTTGGTTAAATCAATATTTCTTTTACAAAATGTAATATTAAAAGGAAGTGTTTCTTTACATATAATACTTTTATCAGGGATTATAAAAAAATTATAAAAAATATCCTGTTTATCAAAAAAATCTTTTTTGGATTCATAATCATTATTAAAAATATTATAATTAAATATATTTTTATAGGTATAATCATAATGTTGTCTTAATTCATGATTTTCATCACCTAATGGAAAATAATATTTTTTCAATCCTTGCAAATACTCCATATCATCTTCACTTATTAAATTCAAATCCATTTTAGATGGTAATCTTTTTTCTTCTTTTCCATATAATATGTAATGGACAAATGGATTTATATTAGATCTTTTAACATCTGCATTATTATCTAAATAAAATAATGTATCAAAATTTTCAGACGGATTGTATCCTAATTTAACGCCTTCATTAATATAGTGTAAAATTGGATCTTCTTCTGTAATGTTATAATTATTAATATAATAATCATAATCAAATTCATTTGAATTAAGGATAACATTATAATCTTTATTACTCACACAACCACCAAAAAAATAATATAAATATTAAAATGAAGTAAAAAAAATATTATTTATAATGTAATTGACAATACTTCACCTTGATGTTTTTTTTAAAATATTTTAATTATTTAATAATCTTATTTTTATATAATATAAGTTTAACTCTTTGGAAAAACCATCTTTAAATAGAATAAATAAATAATATTTAACGAGTAGTTATTTAAACATCAATAAATTTCAGAGATTATACAAATTAGTAGCTTTAAAAAAAAGTTTTTTTACAAAATTCTATGTATTAACTATTTTTATTGTCTAATAATTAAAATAAATAAAAATAAAAATGAATAATTAAAATGTATTAAAAAAAATGTTTAAGTAAACTATAATAATATTAACATAAAGATATTCATATTATATAATTTTTTATAAGTGAATAAATACAGGAACTTCAAAAACTAAATGTAAGGAGACTTTCAATATGAAAGGTATAATTTTATCTGGTGGACATGGAACAAGGTTAAGGCCATTGACACATACAGGACCTAAACAGTTGATTCCAATAGCTAACAAGCCAGTCATTGAATATGCTATTGAAGATTTAAGAGATGCCGGAATAACTGAAATAGGAATTATTCTTGGAACTAATATGCCAAACAAGATTAAGGATGCATTAGGTGATGGTTCAGATTTAGGTGTGAATATAACATATATCATGCAGGGAGAGCCTAAAGGTTTAGCTCATGCAGCAGCCACTGCCCAGGATTTTGTTGGCAAAGAATCATTTGTAATGTATCTTGGAGATAATATTCTTAAATCAGGTATTGAAGAATTTGTAAGTGAATTTGATGAATCAGACTTTTCTGCAAGAATACTATTACAGCCTGTAGAAGATCCACGTCAATTTGGTGTTGCTGAATTAAATGATAATGATGAAGTAATAAATCTCGTTGAAAAACCAGAACATCCAAAAAGTAATCTTGCACTAGTGGGAATATACTTATTCAAAAACAACATATTTGATGCAATAAGTAAGATAAAACCTTCATGGCGAGGAGAATTAGAAATAACCGATGCAATCCAACAATTAATAGATGAAGACTTAAATGTTGACTCATTTGTAGTGGAAGGCTGGTGGAAAGACACGGGAAAACCAGAAGATGTACTTGATGCAAATCAATTAATCCTTGAAACACTTACAACAAAAATTGAAGGATTAATTGAAGAAAACGTTAAAATCAAGGGAAAAGTACAAATCGGTAAAAACACCATAGTCAAATCAGGATCAGTAATCAAAGGACCTGCAATAATAGGCCAAAACTGTGAAATCAAAGGATATGTAGGACCATACACATCCATAGGAGATGAAACAAAACTAATTGAATCAGAAATAGATTCATCAATAGTTATAGGAAACTCCATAATAAGATCAGACAAAAGAATAACTGAAAGTTTACTAGGACAAAATTCAAAAATATTATCAGATGAAAACACTTATCCAAAAGGAAGAAGTTTTGTAATTGGAGAAAATTCTCAGATTAAATTATAGAGGTAAAAAAATGAAATTAATGATAACTGGTGGAGCAGGTTTTATAGGATCAAACTTTGTTCATTACATAGCACAGAAATATCCGGATTATGAAATAACAGTACTTGATAAACTTACTTATGCAGGAGATATGACTAATTTAGAAGGATTAGATATAAACTTTATAAAAGGAGACATTGCTAGTGTTGACGATGCATCACTTGCCATGAAGGATGCAGATATGGTAGTTAACTTTGCTGCTGAAACACACGTTGACAAATCAATAACTGATCCTGCATCATTTGTCAAATCAGATGTGCTTGGAACGCAGAATCTACTTGAATTAGTACGTAAATATGATATCGAACGATATATTCAAATATCTACAGATGAAGTATACGGCAGCATAATGGAAGGATCATTCAAGGAAACCGACAACATAGACCCATCAAGTCCATATTCTGCAAGTAAGGCAGGTGGCGACCTACTAGTCAATGCATATTACAAGACATACGATATACCCGTTATAATTACAAGAAGCAGCAACAACTTCGGACCAAGACAATTTCCAGAAAAACTCATACCATTATTTATCCTAAAAGCATTACACGATGAAAAACTACCAGTATATGGTGATGGACAAAACGTCAGAGACTGGATATACGTCGAAGACAACTGTGCAGGAGTAGACACAGTACTACATAAGGGAAAACTAGGAGAAGTATACAACATTGGTGGAGGAAACGAAAAAAACAACATGGAAATCACCAAACTAATACTTGAAAAACTAGGAAAACCAGAAAGCCTAATACAACACGTAGATGACAGACTAGGACACGACCGCAGATACTCACTGGATGCATCAAAAACCAAAAAACTCGGATGGACACCACAATGGAAATTCGAAGATGCAATGGAAAAAACAGTTCAGTGGTACAAGGCAAACTCAGAACGACTATACAAATCAGTACAATAAAAATTTAATCTTTTTAAGATTTTAATTTTTAGGTTTAAACCCTATTTTTCTTTTTTTTATAGAGTTATCAACATTTGAATATATAACTACTGTAAATCTAGTTTTAATTATATTTACTTTTTTTAAGTATAGTTATTACTAAAAATTAAAACTATAAAAATAATATAATTGACTGTTATATATTTACCATTATATTATAAAATAGCATAAACATCGTGTTAAAAAAAAAATATTATTTAAACAAGATTAACTCACAGTCAAATATAGTTTCTTATCTAAAAATTTATACCATAAAAATCTCTGAAAGACAGTTTTTCATAGAAATATATGTTCATAAAATACTTTTGGTAAAAAACTAGAATAAAAAAATAATATTATATGGTCAAGAAACTCGTTTTCATGACCTCTAAAAAAGATTAAGAATATTTTCTCCATATAAAAATATTAATATTAATGAATAGAATCAATCAATGACATTACAGCCGTTTCATTTTGATTACCTTTTAAGTATATGTGAAATGTTTTATTATTCTTTTTAAATAAATAATGAGCTGAATAAAATTTATCATCTTTAAATGAAGTTGTGTTTCTTACTGTAAAATTATCCTTATATACAAAAGAAGAATTTTCAATTTTATACTCTTCACCCCATCTTTTAATAAATTTATCTAACCACTCATCTAAATTTTCATTAGGATTGAGTTCATCAACATTTATTATTGTAACATTATTTTTAAATATTATTCTACCTTCATTATTGGTCTGATGTTTGAAACCGTTTATTGCGGAAACTTGAGAATGATTACCAAATGTTAGATTACCAGAATTACTATTTAAATAACCATAACTAACAATAACTAAGATAATTATAATAATTAGTACAATAATTGAATAAACGACCTTCTTATTCATCAGTATTTCCCCCTTATAATTAGATGAACTTATTTAGGTTATTGACATTTATATAGTTTTAGGACATTAAGTTATGTAAAAGTTCATTTATGTTTAAAAAAAAATGTTTTTTTAAAAATATTAATGAAAAAATAATCAGAAAAAAAACATAATCTTAATATGAATTCAATAAAACATTAAAATCCAGAAAAATCACTTTCAACATTAAAAGGTAACCATGAAAATTCAATTGTCAAAATTTCATCTAAATTAACAGGTTTTTCATAAATAAAACATTTATCATGATTGATTAACTTATTAGTATCAAAGATAACATCATCATTGACTATAAATTTAGTATAATCAATATATATTGGAAAACGTTTTCTATTTCTATCACGTACATCTTTGCTTCGAAGAAATATTTTTAAAACTCCCTCTTCATTAGATTTAAATTTAATCTTCATACTTTTTTTAGTACTTTCAACAATAATTCCAGAAGCAACTTGACTATCTAACCATGTTGGACTGTATTTAAATACATTTTTATCAGAAATATCCAAAATAGTAATTCCTTTTCCAGTACCATAATTCAAAATATCCACACGTGCTGTTAAATATTTTAACAAATCTTTTTTTAAATCATATAATTCAATCAAAGTTTGATCTAATTTTTCTTCTAATTCCGTATTTTTATCAGTTAAATTATTATAAAAATCATTTTCTGAAAAATTTGAATTATACTGATTAGTATTTTCAGATGAATATATCTCCGTTTTTAATTCATCATATTCCACTATTTTATTTACTTGATTTAAAAAGTTAGAATAATACTGATCATAATAATGTACATAATGTTTTCCCCAACGATGATTTTCCTTTAAAACTGTGTTATTATCAAATTTAATCACATAAACATTATGATTTTTTATGATATAATTCTCAAATTTTTTAAAAAAAACATTTTTGAGTTCAACTTGGGGCGTGAAATATTTTTCCGTATATACTGTTCCATCAGGTTTTTGAACTTTATTTAATGCTCTAACTTCAGCTAATATTATTTTTGTATGTGGACTTTCTTCTTCCATAAATTTAAAAAAATCATCACAATAAGATTTCCATAAATTAAAAAATTTTTTAGGATTATTAAAAATATTTAATACTTTTTTGTTTTTTAATTTATTATAAAACTTCGTTTTATCCATATGAGTTATATTTGTCATGACTTTACCATCATCAAAAAACAGGACTCCTGTTTCAACTTCAAAATTGATATCAAAAACCAAATAATCTATTTTATTACTTTTAATAGAATATTTAAATGTTTTTTGTAAATCTTCTTTAATACATTTAGAGATAAATTTATTATTTCTATTTTCTGGATAAATTACCAAATCACCCTCATCAAAATCTTCTTCTTCTTGCAAAGTAGAAATAAAGGAATGTCTTTGATCATTTATTATACAATTATATTTCTCTTTATAGTTCGAATTAAATGCAGTTGTAAATGGATCTTTGGAAATGCAAGAACCATAGATAGCTATATTTTTAATACTTTTCATTTTAAACACAACACAATATTTCATGGAATATATTCACATTTTCCATCAAAAGACCGCCAATTAATACTAATTTCAATTATTTCATTATTTTTTACATTTTTTTTAAATAAAAATGGTTTATCATGAGTTACAGTTTTATCTTCATCAAAAATGATTTTATTATTAAGAGTTAACTTTTCATAACATAAGTATATAGGAAATCTTTCCCTATTTTTATCTCTATAATCTATAGTCCTTAAACGTATATTTAATAAACCATTATTTATACATCTAAATTTTATGTTTAATGAACATGCATAACTTACAATTGAAGTTCCAATACCTTTTTCATCTTTTGACCAAGAAGGTTTAGATATTTGAGTTTTAGAATCAGATACATTTATAATCTCTATATCATTAGTAGATATGCCCTCATTTTTGATATCAACCCTAGCCTTTAAATATTTTAATAAAGAGTCCAAATATGATGGATTAACTGATATATTAAAATTATTAGAACGATGAATTATATTATTCAATAAACTTTTAAATTCAAATTCTGTGAGAGGCATATGTCCTTTATTTTTTCGATCAAAACGTATTTTCATATTAGAACCATAAGAATTATGTTGAATTTCATTTAAAGAATTAAAAAAAGGTTTATATTGAACTAAATAATCTTCTCCCACACTTAAATCCATCAACAAATAAGAATGAGGTATAAAATCAACATAATTGATAAAATCAATAATATTTAGTTTATAACCATGTTTTTTAAGTATTTCATCCTCATCTTCATCATTAAAACAATATTTTTTAATTGATTTCCAATGCCAGTTATTTGTAATATCCAGTATAGGAATATCAGCTATAGCTATAGATTCTTGAAAAAAACCTGCTAACATTAATGCAGCTGTACCACCCATTGAACTACCATAAAAATAAATTTTATCATTATAAAAATTTAACCGTTTAAATAATTCAACAAGTATTAAATAAATATTTTTTAAATACCAATTTTCATTTTTTCCAATATAAAAACCACCTTTTATTTCATTTGTTAAATAAAATGTAGGATCATTACAACATATTGTAGAAAAATCAAAATCCCATTTCCAACGATTATATATTGGTTTATCTGCATCATTTTTTTTCCCATAAGCTAAAGCACTAGTCAACAAAACTAATAAATTTTCGGAATTTTCTTTTAAATTTAATAAAAATTCATATTTCACACCATTTAATTCAACGATTAATTCGAATCGTTTATTATAATGTAGAGGTATATTTTTTATTTCATCAAATTTACAGTTAATATGTATGTTGGTAATCTCTTTAACTCCCATTTATATCACCAAATTTATATTAAAAATAATTAAATTAAAAGAAATTACTATTAACTTCTTTAAATTTATTTATAAATAATTCAAATAAATCATTAATATTTTCATCTTTTCTAAAAAAGTTGACCCTACCATGAGAACGTATTGATTTAGGTACTTTCATATAATCTCCATAAATTGATTCCAAATAATAATCCGCATTATTAGGACATGGAAACTCATAATTACCAAATTTTCTATTTTTTAAAGGAAATACTTTATCTGTATCCAAAATCATTAATTCATACAGATTACTACCATTATATCCACATGAACCCTCTACTCCAGGTATAATATATTCAGATTTATTATATGATAGGTTTAATTCTTCATAATATTTTTCAATAACAATATCATAATCCAAACCCATATAAAGTTTAGATTTATCATTTCCATTAGTTAAATAGTTATAAAAATTCCATTTGGATTGTTCATAAAAAGTTCCAAAAGTTTTTTGATTATACTTTTGTAAATAATCATAAGGAAATATATCTACACCTGCTAAAACATTATTTTTTTCCATCTCTTTATTTATTACAAATAATTGAATAAATGAATTAACATCATTTCCATAGAAGTTTCGGTAACGATAATCAACATCTATAATTTCAGATAAGTTGACACGAACTATTTCATCATGAATTACATCAACTAGTTTATGATAATCTTCTCTCATCATTCCAATATCAATATCATCATCCCAAGGAACAAAATTTTCATGACGTACGGCACCTAATAAATTACCATAATCTAACCACCATTTTAAGTTATACTTTTTACAAATATTAGCAACAAATAGTAATAATTCAGAACATAAAGTTTGAATATTTCTAAGCAGTTTATTAGGTTCTAAATTATAGTCTAAAAATAATGTATTGAATAAAATATTTTCAGAATTAAATGATTCAAGAGTGTTTTTTTCAAATTCATTATATTTTTCTTCATATATAGATAATTTAGAAGATAAATCTTTTATAGAATTATTTAATTTATTGTAGTAATATGTGTGAATATATTCATCATCTGAATGAAAAATTGATCTTTGATTTTTCATAGTCATTACAAAATTATCTTGCTTTTTAAAAGCCCAAGCTAATCTATCATCAATAGTATCAAAACGTTCATAATCAGGATGTGTTTTAACTAATAATTCGTAAATCTGCTTTATATGAGGAATTTTTTTTTCATCATCATCCATCATTTTTACAAAATCAGTATTTTTCAACGATGGACTTGAATTATATGTCCAATTTAAAGCTTCAAAAACTAATAAAGCACCAGGTTTAAGTAGTTTATCAACTAAAAAAAATGCAAAACCATCATGATACCAATTATGAGAACCATCTATAAAACAAAAATCAAATATTGGTTCTGGATTTACTTCTATTAACTTCATTAATCTCCAGGTGTAGGAATGCCTTTCAAAATAAGGTGTAATATACTCATCTAAATCTAATTCTTTTGATAAATCATATATATTAGGAGTCAAATTTTTAGCAGAATGTAAATCTATTGTCGTTAAATGACCATCACCACGATCTTTTAATATTGATGCAATATAACAAGAAGATTTACCATTAGCAAATCCTAATTCCAAACAATTAGAAATATGATTTTCTTTAAAAAACTTTTTAAATAATAATGCATATTTATAATCAAGACCACCCACATTTTTTAAAACTTTTTCATTTTCTTCTAAAAACATATGTTCACTTCCTAAAAAATTAAATTATCTTTTTAAAAACAGAGGGGATCTGTATTTATAATAAATCTTCTGAAAATTTGGTATCATGTTTCTTGACACTATTTTTTCATCTACTTTTTGTAGAACTTTATAAATATATTCTTTTTCTTCATCCGTTAATTTATTAACGTCCATTTCATTGTTTTCTAATATTATCTCTATGTATCTAAATAATCTATTATAAAATAATATTATTACATCATCATTATCATAATTATATTCCTCTAAAACATCAAATATATCCAATACTCTTTTCATTGGTAATGTAAATGATGTGAATGTGTTTGAAGATGAATTTGGATTACTAACTCTATAATAGTAAAAAGGAATGTCTGTATATTTTATACTTTTTGCACATATTGCTGTTTGATAGAAGAATGGATTGTCTACCCATCCACCCGCAGGCTCTTCAAGAAATGTTATGTGATTTTTATTTAAAAATTCACGTCTATATATCCCAGCCCATATTGAGGGATGTCCATTTAAGAATTGTGGTTGTTCTTCAATTGTAAATTTAGCACCGTTGTAATTTGTAAAATCCTTATTTTCATCAGCTTTAAAGATTGGATTATTCTTATCCGAATCATCAAAATGATAAAAATTTGATTTAATAATATCTACTGTTGAATTTTCTGATAAGTTATATAATGATTCTAACATAGTTTTATCAATATAATCATCAGTTTCTACAATACTAATATATTTGCCTCTTGCTTTTGATAAACCAATATTTACTTGTTTTCCATAACTTTGTTCATCTGATTTTATTAAAGTTATACGATTATCCTGGTTATTATAGTATTCAAGTACCTCAAATGTCCCATCCTCAGATCCAGAATCTACACATAATATTTCTATATCAGTTAATGTTTGATTTATTACACTTTCAATACATTCTTTAATATATGGTTTTACATTTAAAGATGGCATTATTACGGATATTTTTGGTTTTTCCATATATTGTTCTCCATTATTCTTTGTAATACTTTAAAAATTATCCAAAAATAGAATTCTTATTTAAAGTTTAATCATATGATTTTTAATATTTTTCTTTTCTTTTATATATTCTTTTACACTTCGGAAGTCTATAATAATTCATCATTAAATAGTAAATTATATATTTAATTAAAACTACAAATATTCATCAACAATAAACTAATATGATATTTCAAGAATTAATTGGGAGAATTATAAATGGTGAAAGTATCTATAATAATGCCAGTATATAATGCATCAAAGTATGTTGAACAATCAGTAATAAGTGTAAATAATCAGAGCTTAAAAGATATTGAATTAATTTGTATCAATGATGGTTCTACTGATAATTCATTAGAATTATTAAATAATCTTAAAGAAAAATATGATTTTATTAAAATTTTTACTCAAGAAAACCAAGGTTCTGGTCAGGCAAGAAACTATGGAATTTCAGAAGCATCAGGAGAGTATATTGCTTTTTTAGATGCAGATGATATCTTTATTGATGATGATGCATTAGAGAAAATGTATTTTTATGGACATAAAAATAATGCAAACATGGTTGGATCAAACTTAAAAAGAATTAATCTTGATGGTAGTTTAGATAAATATTATGATTATGAAAATACTGATTTTAAATATTTTGATAAAAAAGATGTGATTTTACCCGTAGAATATGGTATCCCATTTGCATTTTATAGAAATATTTTCAAAAAAGAATTTATTGATGAAAATAATTTTAAATTTCCCAATTTGAAAAGAGGCCAAGATCCTATATTTTTAGCTAATATATTAACTAATTTGGATGAAATTTATGTTTTAAATTGTGACTTATATGGTTATAATAACAAAGTTGCTGGTGGAGTAAATGTAAAAGTCAACACATATGAAAAAAAATATGATTATATAATGCATTTTAAAGATACTTTAGATATTCTTAAAAACAATGAATTTGATAATGCGTTTGAAGGTTATAAAAAAGAATTTGTTAAATATTTAATCTTTGAAAATAATTTAAAAGATCCTGACATTAGAAAAATTGTTCCTGAAATTTTTGAAAACATAAATGAATATTACAATGAAAATGACTATGGATATAATTACATTAGCATAATCTATAATAATCAGAATCTTGATGAGATAAATAATGAATTAAATAATTTTAGACTAATAAAGCAATCATTATTTGAAGAAACATTGATAAATGATAATTTTATTGATCTTGAATATTTACAAGAATATGTATCAATTTCTAAAAATAATCAAAAAAATAAAAATGAATTAGAAGTGTTATCCTTTGAAGCATTAAAAAATGTTGAAAAGAATGTATATGAAGATAATAAATATTTAACTGATAATATTGACAATATTACTGAGGAAATTAATCAAATTGATAATTCAAATAATGCTATTCTATCTTCCAACAGTTGGAAATCTACTGAATTCCTAAGAACAATGAAACATTTTTATAAAAAATAAATGGTGAATAATAATGGTTAAAGTATCTGTTGTTCTTCCTGTTTACAATGTTGAAAATTATCTAAGAGACTGTTTAGACAGTATTGTAAACCAAACATTAAAAGATATAGAAATAATTTGTATAAATGATGGTTCACCTGATAATTCATTAGAAATATTAAGAGAATATGAAGCTAAAGATAATAGAATTACTGTGATAGATCAAGAAAATGGTGGTCATGCTGTTGCAACCAACAGAGGATTAAAACTTGCAACTGGTGAATGTTTATTTTCAATGGATTCAGATGATATATTAGAATTAAATGCTCTTGAATTAAGTTATAATAGACTTAAAGAAAAAGATGTTGACTTTGTAATGTTTAAAGCAATTAATTATAATGATACTAATGATGTTTATTATGAAAGTGAAGTATATTCTATGAATAAGATTTATGCTAAAGTGGGTGATGAAGTATTTAATTACCATGATATTGGTGAATTAATGTTTGAATCCTGTGTAACTCCATGGAATAAACTATATAAACGCGAATTTATTATTGAAAATAATATCCATTATCCTGAAGGATTAATTTTTGAAGATAATGTATTTTATTATAATGCACTTCTTACAGCAAAAAGAATATGTTTTTTAAATGAATTTCTATTCATCAGACGTTGGTATGCTACTTCTTCCACAACAAATGGAGATTTACGTTTTTTAGATTCAATTTCTGTAACTAATTTAATTAATGAAGTATTCAAAGAAAAAGGCGAATTTGATAATTTTAAAAGTAATCTTTTAAATAATAAAATAAATTTAAATTATATGAGATATACCAAGATTAAAAAAGAATTTAAAGAAACATATTTTAAAGCAATGAAGAATGATTTTTTAGCAATTATAGAAGATAATGAGTTATATGAAGATTTAACGGAAGTTTTAGATTACCGAAATAAAAAAATCTTTGAACATGTTATTATAAGCGAAAATTGTGTTGAATTAGATTTATTACGAAATATATATGATAAACAAATGAAGAATTATCATTTATTTAATTCAAAACATCTTTTTAAAGATTATATTAAAACTAGTATTGATAATTATTTAAAATTAAATGACAAAAACAAGGAACATTATTTTAATTCAATGAAAGAGAATTTTATTGAAATAATTTCTAAAGAAGGTTTTTATGAAGAAATAATGAGAAATACATCTTATAAATATCAAAAATTATTTGAACAAGTAATTATATCTGAGAATTATATAGAATTTGAAGAATTGAGAGAAATATATAACATTCAAATGAATAATTATGATTTGATGAATGATATTACAAATCCAATTGTTTCTCTATTAGATTACCGATTAACTTATGCTAATAAAAGTAACCAAAAAGAGTTATTTGATGATTGTAAGAACTTTTTAACAGAAGTTGTAAGTGATGATTCAGCATATGAATTTTTCTTTAATATAATAAACTATAGTAATCAAAAAATATTTAATCAAATTATTATCTCTGAAAATAAAGAAGAATATACATTATTAAGAAAAATTTATGATAGTAAAATGAATATGAAATCATATAAATCAACATTAAAAAATAAAACAGAAAATTATGAAAAAGTAAAAGATTTTAATAATCAATTAATTAATTCTAACAGTTGGAAATTAACAAAAATATTTAGAAAAATTTAATGGAGAATATTTAATGAAAATATCTGTTATCATGCCTATTTATAATGGAGAAAAATATATTGAATCTTCAATAAATAGCATTTATAATCAATCATTTAATGACATAGAGGTAATATGTATTAATGATGGCTCTACAGATAATTCATTAAATATCTTAAAAGATTTAAAAATAAAATATCCCTCATTAAAAATTCTTAATCAAGAAAATAGAGGATCTGGTTTAGCACGCAACAGAGGTATTCAAGAAGCTTCAGGCGAATATATTGCTTTTCTCGATTGTGATGATGAATTTTTAGATTCAGAATCATTAAAAATAATGATTAAAGCAGGAATAAAATATAATGCTGATGTTGTCTCAGCTAATATCATGGGTATTGATTTTAACGATAATATAGTTAGAACTTACAATTTACCATATATTACTGAAGAAAAAATTATTTTACCCGAAGAATATGGAATCCCCTATTCATATTATAAAAATTTATTTAAACGTGAATTTTTATTAGATAATAAAATAGAATTCCCAAATCTTAAACGCGGTCAAGATCCAGTATTCTTTTCAAAAATATTAACAACTGTTTCTGAAATTATTGATGTTCCCGTTGACTTTTATGGTTATAGATACTCTTCTAATTATAGTTTAGATAAAATTGATTCATATAAAAAACAATATGATTACATTCTTCATTTTAGAAAATGTTTTGATATTTTAAGTAACAGTAATTTTAATAAAACATTAAACATGTATAAAGAAACTTTTTTTAAGTATTTGAATTTTTTTGAGGACAATAAAAAGAATATTCAATTATATAACATCATATATGATATTTTTAGTGATAATAAATATAACATTTTAACAAAATGTGATAGTTTCTTTGATATTCCTTCAATAAGCATCATTGTTCCAGTATACAATGTTGAAGAATATTTGGAAGATTCATTAAATAGTATTTTTAACCAATCATTTTCAAATTTTGAAGTCATTTGTGTAAATGATGGTTCTACTGATTCATCTCGAGATATTTTAGAAAAATTCAGTAAAAAAAATAACAATATAAAAATTATTGATCAGGAAAATAGAGGTTGTGGTAGTGCTCGTAATATTGGATTAAAAAATGCATCTGGAGAATATGTTTATTTTTTTGACCCTGATGATATATTAAAAGAAAATGCTTTAGAGAAATTATATGCTAATGCTAAAAGTAATAACTCAGATATTGTTCTTTTTAAATATTCCTTATTAGTTGATGATTCTATTGAAGAGTCTTCTAATTATAATATTGAGAAAATATTTAAGAATGTTGACTTCAATGATTTCAGTTTTAAGTATTCAGCAATTAAACATTATATATTAAATTCATCATTTGCACCATGGTGTAAATTTTATAGTAGAAATTTCTTAGAACTATTTGATGATTTTAATTTTCCAGAAAATCTTGCATTTGATGATGTTGTTTTTCATGTGAAAACTATGTTAAGATCAAATAAGTTATCTTTTGTACCAGAAGTTCTTTATAAATATCGTATTTCAAATCCTAATTCAGTAAATAAGAAATCAACTAATGCACAAGATATATTTTGGATTTGTGATATTGTAGAAGTTTTTCTTAGAGAAAATGAATTTTATGATGAATTTGAAAGTGAGTTTATCAATTTTAAGATTTATCAAATTTTATATTATTTAATATCATCAAATTCAGTTGTTTATTATATTATGACATGCAAAGAATTTGATAAAATAGAAACATTTAAAGATAAAATATCCTCTGAAATTATTGATGAATATAATTATGTTTTATCAAGTAATACATATGAAGAATATAGAGTATTCAAGAATGCTCCAGTTATTTATGAAGATAAAAATAATCTTGATGAGATAAACTTGATAATTAATCAATTAAAAATAGAAAATGAAACTTTAAAAAATGAAAATAAACATTTAATTGATAAAATTTCAGATTGTGAAGAAAACTATGATAAACTTATTTCATCTAGAAGTTGGAAATTAACATCACCTTTACGAAAAATAAAAAATAAAATTATAAAATAGAGTGATTATTATGGCAGATTATGATTATTTAATTGTTGGTGCAGGTTTATTTGGATGTGTATTTGCACATGAGATGAACAAAGTTGGTAAGAAATGTCTTGTTATTGAAAGACGAAATCATATTGGTGGAAACATTTTTACACTTGAAATGTTTGGCATTAATGTTCATAAGTATGGTGCTCATATATTCCATACTGATAATAAAAAAATTTGGGAATATATTAATGAATTTGCTGATTTTAACCGTTATACCAATAGTCCCGTTGCAAACTTTAATGGACAACTGTACAACCTCCCATTTAACATGAATACATTCTATCAGATGTGGGGTACTAAAACTCCAGAAGAAGCAAAGGAAATTATTGAAAAACAGAAAAAAGAGGCAAATATACAAAATCCTAAAAACCTTGAAGAACAGGCAATATCCCTTGTTGGAAGAGATATCTATGAAAAATTAGTTGAAGGATATACCGAGAAACAATGGGGTAAAAAATGTTCTGAACTTCCATCATTTATTATTAAAAGACTTCCTGTAAGATTTACATTTGACAATAATTATTTCAATGATTTATATCAAGGTATTCCTATTGGTGGATATACACAAATTGCTGAAAAATTATTAGATGGCATTGAAGTTAAACTTGAAGTAGATTTCTTTGATGATAAAGAGAAATGGTTAAATATTGCTGATAAGATAGTATTTACTGGTATGATTGATGAATTTTATGATTATTGTTTTGGTGAACTTGAATATCGTGGACTTGAATTTGAGGAAGAAACTTTAGATATGGAAAATTACCAGGGAAATGCTGTGATAAATTATACTGATAGCAAAACACCATTCACACGTATAATTGAACATAAACACTTCGATAATGCACAAAGTGATAAGACAGTTATTACCAGAGAATATCCTAAGACATGGGTTAAAGGTGAAGAAGCATATTATCCAGTTAATGATGAGAAAAATACCAAGTTATTCCAGGAATATAAAAAGAAGGCAGATAATGAAGAGAATATTATCTTCGGTGGAAGACTTGGACAATATCAGTATTATGATATGTGGAAGGTTATTTATGAAGCTTTAAATGTTGTCCAAGAAGAATTGAAAATAATTTAGATATTAACAGAACTCTTCAATCAAAATTCAAGGATAAATGTATTTTATTAAAAAAGAAGTAGAACATAAAAATATTTATAAAAGAGTTTGTAAATAATATGAAAAGTTACCATAATAAATATAAAAAAAATAATGAGGATAATTTTAAACAATTACTCTATTAATATTTATTTTTTACTTATTATTGATTGTTTAAATAATTTTCTTTTTTTTTGTTATAAAAAATCCATCTTTAAAACATAGAACAATACACTCAATCTCTTCTAAATAGATCTCTAGTATATACCTTATCCTCAACATCACCTAAGATATCTTGGTCAAACCTATTTGCAATAATCACATCACTTTCATTCTTGAAACGATCAATATCATTAATTACTGTTGATTCAAAGAATTTACTTCCATCTTCTAATGTTGGTTCATAAATAATTATTGGAATATTTTCTTCGTGGATATGTTTCATAACATCTTGTATAGCTGATGCACGGAAGTTATCACTATTACTTTTCATGGTAAGTCTATAAACTCCTACTACTTTAGGATTTTTTGAAATAATTCTATCTGCAATAAATTCTTTACGTACTGAATTAGAATTTACTACTGCTTCTATCATTGTTTGTGGAACATCTTTGTAATTTGCTAATAATTGTTTTGTATCTTTAGGCAAACAATATCCTCCGTAACCAAATGATGGATTATTATAATGCCCACCAATTCTAGGATCCATACATACACCATCTATAATCATCTGTGTATCAAGACCTTTAATCTGAGCATAAGTATCAAGTTCATTAAAATAGCTAACTCTAACTGCAAGGTATGTATTTGCAAAGAGTTTTATTGCTTCAGCTTCCGTTAAATTTGCAAGTAAAATAGGAATATCTTGTTTAGAAGAAGTAGATCTAATTTCTTCTTCTCTTGCACCTTCTAATAGTAAATCTGCAAACATTTTTCCTTCTTCTTTCTGATTTTCATCACACCCCACAACTATACGACTTGGATGAAGATTATCATAAAGTGCTTTTGACTCACGAAGGAATTCTGGACTAAAAATAATATTATCCACACCATATTTTTCACGAAGAGATTCTGTGTAACCTACAGGAATTGTTGATTTAATTACTATGAGAACATTTGGATTGACTTTAAGAGTCCATTCTATTGCATCTTCAACTACAGATGTGTCAAAGAAATGATTTACATCATCATAGTTAGTTGGAGTTGCTATGATAACAAGCTCTGCATTCTTATATGCATATTCTTTATCTGTAGTAGTGTGAAGATTCAATTTACGTTTTCCTTGACGAGTTTCTTTAAAAAATCGTTCTATTTCATCATCTTGTATAGGACTAATAAAATGGTTTAATTTTTCTGCCTTTGATTCAGTTGTTGTTATAGCAGTCACATCATTTTTTTGTGCAAGAAGAACAGCTAAAGAAAGTCCAACATATCCCACACCCGCAACTGTAATTTTCATAATCGTATTTCTCCATTATATATTTTATATTTTCGTTCATTTATTCATTAAAAAAAAGCATGTTAAATTCTATGTATAACTATTATAATGTTTTTAATAATACTTAATCAAAATAATCCTTTGAACGATAAATATCAACGAAATAATATTTTTATTATTCAATTTTTAATTAAATATATTAGTATTTATATGTTTTATTAAAAAAACTTTACGATATTCAGTTTAAAAAACAAAAATAGGTTTTATAATATTATTTATGAGAATATCATTTAACTTAATTAAGCTGCCAAAGAAATAATTTCCTATAATAAAAAAGATTATTATCTACTCTAATTAGTAAATAATTTCATAACATTAACTAATTGTTACAAAAAAATATGATGAGGAAAAATAATTATTTTAATCCTTTATGATATGAATTTATTGTACATTTGTAAACTCTATTTGTTGGTTTTGAGTAAGTTCCCCACCAATTATTGTTACATTTTACATTACTAGTACT
>SUTR01000108.1 GCA_015062825.1 Methanosphaera stadtmanae | reverse complement strand
ATTGTTAATCAGTTTAATACATAAACATATTACACTAATGCAATATAGATATTATATAATAAATTATATGAGGTAGTCAATGGAAAAAAATTCAAACATAGAAATAATGACAGGAGATCCTAAGAAAGCTATAAACAAATTAGCATTACCTATCATTGCAAGTATGTTTATATTATTTGCTAATAATATAATTGACAGCATATGGGTGGCAGGACTGGGAGCAGATCCCCTTGCTGCTATAGGTTATGTAACACCATTGTTTATGGTTATGGTAGGATTTGGTAATGGTATAGGAGCAGGTGGAAACTCTCTTATATCACGTTATATTGGAGCAGAAAATAAGCATCAGGCAAATAATGCAGCAATCATTCAGTGATATTAAGTATCATACTATCCATCATACTTACATTTGTATTTATATTTAGTTTAGAGCCCCTTCTTAAGTTAATGGGAGCAAGTAGCGTATTAGGTTATGCGATGGATTATGGTCTTATCATATTTGCTGGTACATTACCATTATTAATGCCACCTATACTGGGTGGTTCATTTAGAGCAGAAGGAGACGTTAAGAAGGCAACACTTCCAATGGCCGTGGCTGCAGTCATAAATATGATATTGGATCCAATATTTATTTATGTTCTTGGATGGGGTATTAAAGGAGCGGCTGTAGCAACAGTTGTAGGTCCTGGAATTAGTCTGCTTTTAATGTTCTACTGGATATTTGTTGAAAAGGACACATATCTATCCTATAGTAGAAGTGACTTTCATAATCAATGGTCTATGTACAAGGACATATTGGTAGTTGGTATTCCTGCAAGTCTTGAACAGTTAATACTATCAGCACTGACAATATTTGTAAACTATATGCTTACAATAGTATCCGGACCTATTGCTGTTGCCGTATATACTGCAGGTTGGAGAATTGTATCAATTGGTATGCTTCCTGCTATAGGTGTAGGAACTGCAGCAATATCAGTTGCAGGTGTAGCATATGGTTCACATAAATATGAAAATCTGAGAGTAACAGTTAGATATGCATTGAAGGTAGCGCTTATCTCCTCAATTATAGTATGTGCACTATTGATGATATTCTCTGAGCAGATTGCATTTATCTTCGCATATTCTGATGGTAGTTCACATTTAATGCCACTTATTGCAGGATTCCTGCAGCTGATGAGCATGTTCATATTATATGTTCCATTTGGTGCTAGTGCAGGTAATGTATTCCAGGGTGTTGGTAAGGGTACAATATCATTTATCCTAACTACCATACGTGAATTCATACTTGTACTGGTCTTTGCATATATACTTGGATTTGTATTTAATATGGGAGAATTCGGTATATATTGTGGAATGCTGATTGGTGGAGCAATAGGATCAGTCATAGCATATACAGCTATTGAACTGTATATTAGTCGATTGATTAACAGATATGATGAATGATTATGTAATCTTTCATTTTACTTCTTTTTTTGAATTTGAATTTATCCCAAAAAAGTTAAAAAGAGATGGTGGTGATTATAATTTAGTAATCATTGTCCATATAAGCTATATTTTATTATTCTATCTGATAACTTATCTATTACACCTACGGGTATTCTTGTTTGTATTATATCAAGTGGTATTTCTTCTCCGTTGGTGCCTGTTACACTTTGATGTACAATGTTTTCTTCAAATGTACCATTACCTTTTTCTTCATTTATTCTTGCATTTTTGATTTGTGTACTTGTCAATGCATTTATATTTAGTTGCATCTGCTTATTGTCCATTCTAACAGCTACTCTTTTAGGTATCTGTGTACCGATAAGCTTGTCAGGATTTGTTATATAGTCTACAAAGTCTATGTCTGCTATTTCAAATTCATCAACAACTCTTTCTTCAATTCTGTCTGATTGTCTTCTGTTATCTGTTACATCCTCTTCTTGTGTTTTAATGATTTGTCCATCCCGTACAGTGATTATTCTATCTGCCTGATTTGCTACTGCAGGATCATGGGTTACTATTATCAGTGTTACGTTACGTTCTTTGTGGAGTTTTTTAAGTAAGTCTATGATTTTCTGGCTGGTTTTTGTATCCAATGCACCTGTAGGTTCATCTGCTATTATTATTGATGGATTATTTACAAGTGCACGTGCTATTGCAACTCTTTGTCTTTGTCCACCTGACATTTTTGTTGGATTCTGTCTTATCTTGTCCTCTAGTCCTACACTTTTTAATAGTTGGATTGCATATTCCTGTCTTTTTTTGTTTACCCTTATGTGTTTTCCTAATAGGGGTATTTGTACATTTTCCAGAACTGACAAATTTGGTATTAGGTTATGCAGTTGAAATATGAATCCAATCTTTTGACTTCTGAATTTTGATAGATTGGCCTTTTTATCTGTAAGGTCCATTCCATCAACTGTTATGCTTCCAGAGTCAGGATTGTCCAATGCTCCTATCATATTTAGTAGTGTTGATTTTCCACTTCCTGATGGACCTATTATTGATACGAATTCACCTCTTTCTATGTCAAGGTTTATTCCATTCAATGCCTTCGTTGCACCTTCATCATAATATTTCTTTAAATTTCTTATTGTTATAATATTATCCATGAAATAAACCTCCCTATTCATATCTTAATGCTTCTGTTGGTGATAGTCTGGATGCCTTTATTGCTGGATATAGTCCACCGAGTATTCCTACTGTTAATGCAACGGCAAATGCCTTGATAAATATGTTAATATCATATACTAGTGTCATGTCACCATCACCTATGCTGAATAAGATTATTACTGCCAATACTCCTAGAATTGATCCTATGATGCCTGATATTATGGTAAGTACTATTGATTCACCCATAATCATGGTAAGTATTCTTTTCTTGGTCCATCCTACAGATTTTAAAACCCCTATTTCACGTGTTCTTTCATAGACAGTCATCATCATAGTATTTATTACTCCAAGCCCACCTATGATAATTGCCAATGCTTCAATGGCAGTTGTTGCTGAATTTATCATTCCCAGCGTATCGTCTATTGTCTGTGCCATTTCCTCTGTTGTTATTGTTGTTAGTGTATTGTTATAGTCTGTCTTAATCTTGTCATTTACTGTGTCTAACTGTGCATCCTTGTTGATTTTTACAAATATTGTGGAGATTTCTCCTTCATTGTCTGTTAGGTTCTGTATTTTTGTAAGACTTGTATACATTGCAGAGTCATAGAATATTGAACCGGTTTCAAATATACCAGTTATTGTATAGTTATTTCCATATACATCAATCTTATCTCCTACTGTATAGTTTTCCTCTTCTGCCAGGTTTTTTCCTACTATCAATTCCTCGGAGTCATTTTTGTATATGCTTCCATTAATGTTTGTTATTCCTACTATTGATAGGTCATCAGGATTTGCACCATATAATGTGTATCCAAACATGCTGGAGTTTCGTCTGCTGTTCGAGCTTGATGTATCTACTATGCTGGTTTCAAGCATTCCTGCTGCCTTATCAACTCCTTCAATCTTTGATAATTCATCTACATAGCTATCATTAAGAGTTCCTGATGATGAACTCATACTACTTCCTACTTTGGTAACGGTTATTTCGGCTGATCCATTCTTTAATGTATCCTGTGTTGATTTTTCCAGTGATACTGTTATCATACCTAATGCTACAATGGTGGCTATTCCTATAGCTATACCTATTATTGCTAGAAGGCTTCGTGTCTTGTTACGAAATGGATTTTTCATTATCAGTTTAAAATAATTCATAAGATTCTAGCTCCTATTAATCTTATTTTTTTATAAATCTTTTGATAATTTATAATATTATTATTGATTATTGTTGATATATATGTTTTTAGTAATTCAATGTATATCGCCTTTGTTTTTTGATATATTTGTTGTTTAATGTAATTATTTTGGATATTTTTTATAATTTTGATGTGGAATGGATAACTTATTATAATTTATGTTAATTTTGATGTTAATTTATCATGATTTGTAACGTTTATATACTTCCACTACATATATAATCTCATTATATGATGAATACATAAGCAAAT
>SUTR01000107.1 GCA_015062825.1 Methanosphaera stadtmanae | reverse complement strand
CTAAAATCCACACAATTCACAAGTTTCTCAATAAAAAAACAAACATGATCATCAGGAATCAAAGTTCTAATATCTTGCGGTAATAAAAAAGTTTGACCAATAGTATCTTCTCTTAAAACCATAAATAACAAAACCAATAAATTTAATATCCTATATAATATATTTATAAAAGGTTATATATAAATATACCCTTAAATATCAACTGAAAAATCAATTAAACTTTAAAACAAAAACTATAAGAAAAAACATAAAAAAAGCTACGATAAAATAAAAAATAAATACATAAAAAATAATAAAAAATTAGTCTTCAAATGAGAGTTGTCGCACACCCTCCCTCCAGTTAAATTTTTAAGTTTCCATCCATTTCATTGAATGGAGTTTTTGAAAACAACCATACCACCTGTGCTATTAATGAGATAAATATTGCACCAAACATGACAAAGGACCATCCTCCAAGAGACCATAATAGGGATGCCAATGCACTTCCCACAGCTCCGAATAGGAAATTATTTACTACGAAAACCGTGTTTAATCTACTGCGTTCATCATTGGACAAAGCAAATAATCTTGCTTGAGAAAGTACGGTTATTCCCTGTACTGAGATTGAAAAAACTGCGGCAATGATAACAATTGCAAGGATTGAATCCGAAATCAGATATCCAAATATCATTGTTAGAACGGTTACGAAAACAAATATGCCCAATGCAGGTACACTTAATCCCTTATCCTGCAATTTTCCAAAACCTACTCCGAATACTGCTGCTGCAAGACCGGATAAACTTACAAGACCAATTTGTAAGGTACTGTAGTTAAATGGATTTCCTGACAATAAAAATGTCAATGAAGTCCAGAATAGATTGAAAACCAAACCGAAGATTAATCCTGTGTGCAGGAGTATCAACGGTAATACCTTATGTCTTTTAAAGGTTGTAAACACGCTGACAATTAATTTATTATATGAAAGAAGTTTATTGTTTCTTGGAATATCTGGTAAAACATATATCATTATCAGAGTCATTGCCAGGTTAAGGACTGCTGCAATAACATATACTGACCGCCAACCCCATAATCCTGCAATAATACCGCTTGCAAATCTTGAAAACAGGATTCCTGTAGTTATACCAGAAGACACTATTCCAACAATCCGTCCACGATCTTCAGCTTTAGCCAAATCACCCGCCAAAGGCAATATTATTTGTCCCGAAACTGTTACTAGCCCCATGCTGAATAAAGACAAGGCAAGTATCACAAATGACGGGGCCACTGAACATGCTATTAACGTAAGTACCGCCAAAAACATTACTAATGTAATCAGTTTTTTTCTTTGAAGAAAATCGCCCAAGGGCACTATGCACAAAATACCTATTGCATAACCTATCTGTGTTGCCGTTACCAACAGGCCACCATTAGCTGCTGGCAATCCGAAATCCATCATTATTTGAACAAGCAAAGGCTGAGCCCAATATAAGTTACCAATAGCAAGACCACCCGAGACGGCAAATAGTACTGCCAAAATAGTAGACATTACAACCGGTTTATCATTATTACTGTTAATCCTATCATTCCACCCATTAAATATATTGTTTAAAGTTAATTACTTTCCACCCCTAATGAAGAAATATTTATTAGTACTTAATTATTTCTCCTTATTCATAGAGTATGGCCAGTTACAGTATGATCTATTTGAATCAAATTCTTTAATTATGTCCATTTCATCATCAGATAGTTTAAAATCAAATATGTTAAAATTTTCACTCATTCTAACTTTGGAAGTTGATTTTGGAATAACTACTATGTCTTTTTGTATCAAAAATCTTAATATTATTTGTGCAACACTTTTAGAATAATTTGATGCTATATCAAGAAGCGTTTCATCATTGAAAAGGTTAAAGTTTCCTGAAGCAAAGGGAGACCATGACTCATGTATGCAGCCACGTTTAGTTAAATAAGTATGCATTTTTTCCTGTTGCCACAGGAGGTGAGTTTCAATCTGGTCAACCATCGGATTCACATCACAGTTATCCAGAATATCTTCAAATTGGGTTGAATTGAAGTTACTTAAACCGATTGCTTTGCATTTACCTTCATCAAGTGCATCCTCCAAAGCATGATAAGTTCCAATATTATCGTTTATTGGCCAGTGAATCAATATCAAATCAAAATAGTCATAACCGAATTCATCCAAGGACTTATCTATTCCAGACAAGGTATTCTCATATCCATTGCTTTGAGTTTTGGTTGTTACGAATATGTCTTGCCTTGAAATTCCACTTTCAAATATGGCACGTCCCACCTCACGTTCATTCGAATAATTTTGAGCAGTATCAACGTGTCTGTATCCAAGTTCCAATGCCTCTTTAACCAGTCTAGTGGTTTGTATTTTAGGTGTCTGATAAACCCCATAGCCCAGAACAGGCATTTTAACACCGTTTTCTAATATTTTATATTCCATTTTATCTACCCTTATTCAATTATTTAAGAAAAAGAACATAAATAATTAAAGTGACATTAATGCCATCAAAAAACACTGAAAAACTTAACTAACGAGTGTAACAAACATTATAATATGGCACTAGATTACGAAAAATTAGAATACTATGAAAGAAAGTATGAAAGGAATCCTGTTGAAGATGCAAGTAAATTATTGAGCAACAAATGGACACTACATATACTTCGTGACCTCTTCATAGGAAAAAGTCATTTCAATGAATTTAAAGCCAACAGAAAAACCTTGGACAATAAATCATTGTCACGATGCCTTAAAAATATGGAAAATAATGATTTAATAAGGAAAGAAAATGATGGAGAAGATCCTAAGAATACTGAATACTTCCTGACAAAAAAAGGCAAATCATTGAACAAAGTATTCTATGAACTGCTGATATTTGCAATAGAAAATAATGTTGAAAACAAGTATTATAGCGAAGCTGCTAAAAAGGAATTGAAAAATATTTATAAGGAGATATTAAAGATCTAGTTAAGTCGATGGAATAAAAAAAATAGAAGAATATTATGAATAAATGTAATCGGTTTTATTCACTTAGGTTATTTCAGGTTATATATGGATACCACTGCCCTGTTTTTGAAGAGTACATAGGACGGTATCATTACCACGATAAATATGAAGAACAATATTAATATCAGAAACAGGAATATTGTTATCAGTATGCTTGAGAAGTTCGTTAAAGATTTAAGATAACGAAATAATTTAGACTATAAAGAAAAACATTTAATTATAGTATAGTAAAGGTGTGATAATATGGTATATACAATAGATGAAATTAAAAGAATATCAGTACCTATAGCAAAATCATATGGTGTAAATAGTTTAAGTCTTTTTGGATCATATGCTAGATGAGAAGCTACTGAAGATAGTGATATTGATTTTTTCTTTGATAAAGGAGAAGTAAAAAGTTTACTACAACATTCATCATTAATTAATAAATTAGAAGAAGCATTTAACTGTTCTGTTGATTTAGTTTCAACTGGAATAAATAATAAAGAATTTATAGAAAAAATACGGAAAGGTAGTGTATTATTATATGAAAAATAAAGAAAAAACAGAAGATTTAATAAAATATATTATCTTAAAGATAGATTCGGAAATTCATATGATGATTTCTTAACAGATGATGCATACCAGTTAACTGTATGTATGGTTATAATTGATTTTGGTGAATCTGCTAAAAACCTTGCAAAAGAAATAGAAGATGAAAATCCTCAATTTCCATGGCATGATGTAATAGGTATGAGAAATATATTTGCTCACAACTATATGGGAATAGACTTTGATGAAGTATGGACTGTAATTCAAGATGATTTACCTTACTTGGAAAAATTATTAAAAGAAATGTTATCTAAGATACAAAATAATTAAAATTTATTCAGAGGATATTTTATATTGTTTTTAAATCCTCTGATTCTCATATTATTTATTCCCATTCTAATAAGATCACAATTCTGTCAGCATCTTTTTTGTCTGTTTTTATAATCCATTTTACTTCTTCACCGACATTTATTTCTGCAATTATTTGTATTAGTTCTGGAACAGGTATCATACATTGTGAATT
>SUTR01000106.1 GCA_015062825.1 Methanosphaera stadtmanae | reverse complement strand
ATATATCTAATGAAACAAATAGAATATTTCATCCTTAATTTCCTTGATTTAAGTTCATCTATGATATTGTGCATTAAACTGCTTTACCTAATAGTCTAATTCCAATGTATACTTTAACAAAATCAGAACCAATATAATCTTTTAATTGATTAATATAAGAATTATTGTTTATTTTATCTATTTTACCTGTTTTATAGGGGGATTTATACCGGATGATTTGATTCCAATTTTTTATATTTATGATTCATAATTAAAGCTTCAAAAGAATTTGGTTTAAGAACTTTGACAAACAAATTGAAATATTGTTGAAAAATATTTTTTAAAAAAAAAGTTTTGTGGAGGTTTCTCCACTTTCCGAAATTTTGTTTATTATTACAAAAAATACAGAAGTTTTTATTATGAATAAGAATGTATTTAGTTTTTTATCTTTTCAGGTATATAATGCTTTTTGATATTTTTTGATTGTTTATGTAATTTTAGTTTATTTTTTTGTATATTTTTTTTATTATGAGGATGTTGTGTTTTCTGATTTATTATGTATTATTAATGTTCTTGTACTTTGGAATGATAACAGGGTTTTAAGTATTGTAAAATTTTCATAAGTTATATTATTATTTCATCAGACTTCCATCCATATTGTACAACTTGGTAATGACTTTTGCATTATTATTGTATCCTACTGTTTGGCCATCTTTATATTCAAATGCAAATTCCTGACTATTTTCTATTTGAAACATATCCGTATCCTTGCTGTGATCAAAGGTATAATAATAATTCAAACCACCACTTCCAAATGAAACGGCATCAGGTGTAAAGGAATCACTATACTTGCTAAGGTCATATTGTATTAGTCTGTGAAGATTAAAGTCACGTTTTCCAAGAATATCTGCCTGTTCATCAGACATATAGAATACACCCTCCTCAGTGCTGATGGCATAAGTATAACCAGATGTGCCTGCAGGTGTATCTAGCCCATAATATGCAATTATATCATTATCATCGGCATACATTCTTTGACTGCCAAAAACACAACTTGACATCAATACAAGTAGAAAAACTATACAAAACGATAATGGAATCTTTTTATTCATTTAATTCAACTCCAATATTTAATATTATAATATCATATATGGATAATCAGATATTTATATGATTATATTCTATTTTTTAGTAGCATTATTAAAATATTCATCTCGTGCATTCACCATTTCTTTAATATTAATGAGTGGTGTTTCATAGGCTACATTGCAGCTTGGTCCTAAAATATCAACTCCCTTTTCAAGACATTTCTTAGACTCTTGGTTAATATTGTCTGTACCGCTCATAAGCAATGTTTCTCCAATAGCTAAATTTCCACAAATAACCGTATCGCTGCCAATTCTTTCTTTGACCTCTTTTGCATATTCAATATCCACTTCCTGTGATATGCTTAATCCTTCATATTCACATGAAAGCATGTTCTCTAGATTACTGTTGGTATCTCCACAGATATGCAATACTCCTGGTATATTCATTGCATCTGACAATTCCATAAGGTAGGGCTGTACCAAATCAGCAAAAAGGTTGGGCTTTACAATATTGGATGTTGCACTAGGATCATTTACAACAATACAATCAACACCTATATCCTCGTAAAATTTAATTTCATCAATTAATATTTCATTAAGTTCTTCTAATGCATCATCAACTTCCACATAATCTGAATTAAGCATTTTAATAATTTTTCCCAAATCAACCAAGTCGGTTAATAATGTGAATGCACCAGTTACTTCTCCAATCAGAGGTACATTTTTATCATCATATCTTTCATGAAGTATTTCTGAAGCCTTTTCTATTGTAGGAAACTGTCCCTTACATATAAAGTCTTCTGGTATTTCAATATCCGCAGGTGCTTCAAAGGGAGCTTTAGTAACAATGGGGGTAAGACTACCTTCTTGTCTTTGAACAATATAATCAAATGATTCTACTTCAAACCATAAATCAAGTGGAATTGTAATCCCTTCAATGGATGTATGGTCATATAATAATCCTGCTACTTCAGCCATAGTTTCAGCATCGTGACAGGCCCCGTCAAATGTGGCATTTGCCATAGATAACTGTTGTGTTGTCAAAACTGCAGGAAATGCGGTAACGGGAGTTTTAACACATTCTCTGTTAGTCAGTGCATTTAACAGATTTTCTCGAATATCCACTTGAAACATCTCCTAAAAATTTCCAAAACTATTTTTTATTACTTACCACTTCGTCAATAGCATTCTTCAGTTGTTCTAATGTTTGTTTATTGCTTGTTGGTTTATCATAATTTTCATGAATATTCTTTCTGTAAACTTCCACATTTTCAAGGAAGTTATCAAGTATATTCTGTGTTATCTTATCATGATGTTTACCATAACCTAACCTATCAAGATAGATAGCATTTAATATCTGTTCAAACTGTTTGTTTACAGGAATACTTAATATAGGCTTTTCAAGTTGTAATGCTTCAGTAATAAATGAAAATCCTCCATTGGTAATTACACACTTTGCATCCTTAAAGTCTTCATATAACTGATCTTCACTGAATTTTCTGAATAGAAGATTCTCATCACGCATATCCTTGTTAAATCCATATATAATAAATTCCTTATCAGGATTCTCTTTAAGTAATTCCAGTAATTTATCATTGGATTGGCTTGTCTGATAAACAAGTATATGTTCACCAACCTTAGGATTAAGTTCCAATATAGAATCCCTTATAATTGGCTTTACATACCTGGTATTTTCAGGATGTTTAAGTGGTGGATAGAAGTATGAATAGATAAGTGTCCGACGTGCTTTCTGTATAAATGCATGCACTACCGCTTCACTGAATAATCTGTCTTTTGAATATTTGGAACTAACTGAATAACTTGCCTCTGTAAGAACATGCATATTGTCAATACTTATAAGTGGAATTCTAAGCATGTGACTTAGTAGGTTTGCATAAAATTCAAAGTCAGATACAACGATGTCCGGCTTAAATTTATTTGCAAGTTTGTACATTATACGCATATTGTGTGTTAAGTCACTAGGCACATCTTTCATGTTGTATGCAAATGTTTTCTTGTTGCGTACACGATTATCTTCATATACTGTGTTGAATCCACCAATATAATATACATTTTCAAATTTATTTGAAAGATAATCATATGCACGGTCACTTGCAAAAACTACCAAGTCATAACCTTCTTTTATTAGGTATTCGATGACAACACCACTTCGTATTGCATGACCTAATCCTTCACCACACAATGAATAGAATATGCGGGTATTATGTGGCTTATGTTCAAAACTATAATCTAATTCTTTCAATGTCACTTTTTTACCAACCATTTGATAAGCTGTACTTTTAGCATACTTTAATGTAATATCTTTAAGTCCTTCTTCTTCTAGCCTGCGTGTAGATACAAGTAATCGTGGATTTTCAAGTACTCTAAAACGGCTAATTTTTCCAATACGTTCAATATAATCTGTATCTTCACCAAAATCTACTGATTCATCAAATCCGCCTACTTTTTCATGTAATGACCTATATGTAAAAATACCATAACAACCTGCACCATGAGGCTTATATTTAGAAATCTGTTTAGTCATATAATTAGCAACTTCATGTGATAATATGCTTATAAAGCTCTTCTCCAAAGGAATAATCTGGGTAATTGCAATACCAATGTTGTATAGTTCGAACTCTTCAATAGCACTGCTTAAATAATTATCTGTCAAAACACAATCAGAGTCAATAAACAATAATATTTCACCTTTTGCAACCTTCGCACCATTATTACGTCCAATACCTGGAAGACCACCTGGTACAACATGACAACCAAAACTTTTAGCAATATCCACAGTATTATCAGTAGAATGGCTGTCTGCAACAATAACTTCATAATCATTGAAGTCCTGCCTTTGAATACTTTTTAATAAATCGGGAAGATACTCCTCTTCATTATATGTTGGGATAATAATACTAAGTTTCATAAAATCACATAAATTTACTTGTAATTATATTATGTAATATGTAAATAATCTAATAATATCTTTTTCAAAAATAATGA